>NZ_JASCPM010000053.1:0-28317 GCF_029960215.1 Pseudomonas sp. PS01301
GGCAGAGCCCGCTCCCACAGGGAAGCAGAAGCAAGCTATGTCCGCGAAGGGTGCCCTCGCACCAGAATGTGGGAGCGGGCTCTGCCCGCGAAGGGCGCGCCGCGGTATATCGGGCTGAACCGCAAGGCGAGCGTCTTTCTATCCCTATATGTCGCATTCGCGACAACCCCCGTAGAATGGCGGTTTGGCGCTGTAACAAGTTGTCGCATGGCGGCAATGCCGCGCGTGCACCAGTCCTTACAATTCCCCATCGCTCGCCCATTTTGCGCTGAGCGTTCCTTGACAGGAGACTCCGATGTCCGTTGAGCAAGCCCCCGTGCAACGTGCCGATTTCGACCAGGTAATGGTTCCCAACTATGCGCCGGCCGCTTTCATTCCCGTGCGCGGTGCCGGTTCCCGGGTATGGGATCAGGCCGGTCGCGAGCTCATCGATTTCTCCGGTGGCATCGCCGTCAACGTCCTGGGCCACGCGCACCCGGCATTGGTCGGCGCCTTGACCGAACAGGCCAACAAGCTGTGGCATGTGTCCAACGTCTTCACCAACGAGCCGACCCTGCGCCTGGCCAAGAAGCTGGTCGACGCCACCTTCGCCGACCGGGTGTTCTTCTGCAATTCCGGCGCCGAAGCCAACGAGGCCGCCTTCAAGTTGGCCCGGCGTGTGGCGCACGACAAATTCGGTCCCGAGAAATACGAGATCGTTTCGGCCATCAATAGCTTCCACGGTCGCACGTTGTTTACCGTCAGCGTCGGCGGTCAGCCGAAATACTCCGATGGCTTCGGTCCGAAAATCACCGGCATCCGTCACGTTCCGTACAACGACCTCGAAGCACTGAAAGCGGCGGTGTCCGAGAAGACTTGCGCCGTGGTCCTGGAACCGGTTCAGGGCGAAGGCGGCGTGGTGCCTGCCGACCCGGCCTACCTGCAAGGCGCGCGCGACCTGTGCGACCAGTTCAATGCCCTGTTGGTGTTCGACGAAGTGCAAAGCGGGATGGGCCGCAGCGGCGAGCTGTACAGCTACATGAACTACGGCGTGACCCCGGATATCCTCTCCAGCGCCAAGAGCCTGGGGGGCGGCTTCCCCATCGGCGCGATGCTGACCACCGACGCACTGGCCAAGCATTTCGCGGTCGGCGTGCATGGCACCACCTATGGCGGCAACCCGTTGGCTTGCGCCGTCGCCGAGGCGGTGCTCGACGTGGTCAACACCCCGCAAGTGCTGGCCGGCGTCAAGGCCCGGCACCAGCGCTTCAAGACGCGCCTGGAGCAGATTGGCCAGCGCTATGGCGTGTTCACCGAGGTGCGCGGCTTGGGCCTGCTGATCGGCTGCGCCTTGAGCGACGCCTGGAAGGGGCGCGCCAAGGACTTCTTCAATGCTGCCGAGCAGCATGACCTGATGATCCTGCAAGCCGGTCCCGACGTGGTGCGCTTTGCCCCGAGCCTGGTCATCGAGGAAGCCGACATCGATGAAGGCCTGGACCGTTTCGAGCGCGCCGTGGCGCACCTGACCCAGGCCTGAACGGCCTGCTCGCGGTGCCTGCCCCCGGTCGGCGCCGCCTTTGCAATCGACCGCTGCAATCGACTGCTTCAATCGACAAGGAGTGACACCATGCTGGTAATGCGCCCTGCGCAAATGGCTGACTTGGCCGAGGTTCAGCGGCTGGCCGCCGACAGCCCCATCGGTGTCACTTCCCTGCCTGACGACGCCGGCCGGTTGAGCGACAAGATCAGCAAGTCGGAAGCGTCCTTCGCTGCCGAAGTCAGCTTCAACGGTGAAGAGAGCTATTTCTTCGTGCTCGAAGACCTGGCCACCCAGCGTCTGGTGGGGTGCTCGGCGATCGTCGCCTCCGCCGGTTATTCCGAACCGTTCTACAGTTTTCGCAACGAGACCTTCGTGCATGCTTCGCGCGAGCTGAAGATCCACAACAAGATTCACGTCCTGTCGCAGTGCCACGACCTGACCGGCAACAGCCTGTTGACCAGCTTCTACGTGGTGCCCGAGCTGGTGGGCAGTATCTGGGCCGAACTCAACTCCCGCGCCCGCCTGCTGTTCATGGCCAACCACCCGGAGCGCTTCGCCGATTCAGTGGTGACCGAGATCGTCGGCTACAGCGACGAGCAGGGTGATTCGCCCTTCTGGGACGCAATCGGCCGCAATTTCTTCGACCTCAACTACGCCGAGGCCGAACGCCTGTGCGGCATCAAGAGCCGCACGTTTCTTGCCGAACTGATGCCGCATTACCCGATCTACGTGCCGCTGCTGCCTGACCAGGCCCAGGAGGCCATGGGCCAGGTGCATCCACGGGCTCAGGTGACGTTCGACATCCTGATGCGCGAAGGCTTCGAGACCGATCATTACATCGATATCTTCGACGGCGGGCCGACCTTGCATGCCCGTGTGTCGGGCATTCGCTCCATCGCCCACAGCCGGGTGGTCCCGGTCAAGCTGGTCGCGGCCAGCGATGAGCGCGGTGGACCGGGCCGGCCCTATCTGGTTTCCAACGGCCTGCTGCAGGATTATCGCGCGGTGTTGCTGGAGCTCGACTGGGTGCCCGGCAAGCCGGTCGGCCTGGATCTGGCGACAGCCGAAGCGCTGGGTGTGGGCGAGGGCGCCAGCGTGCGCCTGGTTGCAGTTTGATACCTGGTTGAACAGGCCGAGTTCTGCGGGTGCCGTGCGGTGCCCGCTCGAGGAGAAAGCATGATCGTTCGTCCCGTACGCAGCAGCGACCTGCCAGCGCTGATCGAATTGGCCCGCAGCACCGGCCCCGGCCTGACCACCCTGCCAGCCAACGAAGAGCGGCTGGCGCACCGCGTCGGCTGGGCCGAGAAAACCTTCCGTGGCGAAGCCGAGCGCGGCGATGCCGATTACCTGTTCGTCCTTGAAGACGACGACGGCACGGTCGTGGGCATTTCGGCCATCGCCGGCGCCGTGGGTCAGCGCGAGCCCTGGTACAACTACCGGGTGGGGCTGACGGTCAGCGCCTCGAAGGAACTGAACATCTATCGCGAGATTCCCACGCTGTTCCTGGCCAACGACCTGACCGGCAATTCGGAACTGTGTTCGCTGTTCCTGCGCGAGGGTTACCGCAAGGGCCTGAACGGCCGTTTGCTGGCCAAGGCGCGGCTGCTGTTCATCGCCCAGTTTCCGGAGCTGTTCGGGCGCAAGGTGATTGCCGAGATGCGCGGCATTTCCGATGCCGACGGACGCTCGCCGTTCTGGGAAAGCCTGGGTCGGCATTTCTTCAAGATGGAATTCAGTCAGGCCGACTACCTCACCGGTGTTGGCAATCGCGCCTTCATCGCCGAGCTGATGCCCAAGTTCCCGCTGTACAGCTGCTTTCTGTCGCCGGCGGCGCGGGAAGTGATCGGCAAGGTTCACCCGGACACCGAGCCGGCGCTGACGATGCTCAAAGCCGAGGGCTTCAGCTATCAGGGTTACGTCGACATCTTCGACGCAGGCCCGGCCGTGGAATGCGAAACCAGCAAGATCCGCGCGGTCCACGACAGCAAGAGCCTGGTCCTGGCCATCGGCACCCCAGGTGACGATGCGCCACCGTTCCTGATTTACAACCGCGAGCGCGAAGCGTGCCGCATCACCGCAGCCCCTGCGCGTTTCGCCTCCGGCACCCTGGTGGTCGATCCGTTGACCGCCCGCCGCCTGCAACTGAGCGCGGGCGATCAGGTGCGCGCAGTGCCCATGACCCCGCCAGCACGGGAGGTGCTCTGATGAATACCCTGTACATCGATGGTCAATGGCTGCCGGGCGAAGGCGAGCAGCTGACGTCGCTCAATCCCGTGGGTCAGGCCGTGGTCTGGCAGGGATGCTGCGCCAGCGCCGAGCAGGTGGACAAAGCCGTTCTGGCGGCGCGGCATGCCTTCGTGGGTTGGGCGAGCCAGCCGCTGTCGGCGCGCATCACCGTGCTGCACGCGTTCGCCGATCGGCTCAAGGCCTGCGCCAACGAACTGGCGCAGTGCATTGGCGAAGAAACCGGCAAGCCATTGTGGGAAGCGGCCACCGAAGTGACCAGCATGGTCAACAAGGTCGCTATCTCGATTCAGAGTCACGCCGAGCGCACCGGTGAGAAGAGCGCACCCCTGGCCGATGCCACGGCGGCCCTGCGGCACAAGCCCCACGGTGTGGTGGCGGTGTTCGGCCCGTACAACTTCCCCGGTCACCTGCCCAACGGCCATATCGTGCCGGCGCTGCTGGCCGGCAACTGCGTGCTCTTCAAACCCAGCGAACTGACGCCCAAGGTGGCCGAGCTGACCGTGCGCTGCTGGGCCGAAGCCGGGCTGCCAGCGGGCGTGCTGAACCTGCTGCAGGGTGGTCGCGAGACGGGTATGGCGCTGGCTGCCAACGCCGGGCTCGACGGGCTGTTCTTCACCGGTTCCAGTGCCACCGGCAATCTGCTGCATCAGCAGTTCGCTGGCCAGCCAGGCAAGATCCTCGCGTTGGAAATGGGTGGCAATAACCCGCTCGTGGTCGAGCAGGTCCAGGACCTGGATGCGGCGGTCTATACCATCATCCAATCGGCGTTCATTTCCGCCGGGCAGCGGTGCACCTGCGCGCGGCGCTTGCTGGTACCCGCCGGGGCGTGGGGCGACCGGTTGCTCGAGCGGCTGGTGCAGGTCTGCGCCACCCTCGAAGTCGGCGAATACGACCGCCAGCCGGCGCCGTTCATGGGTTCGGTGATCTCGCTGCAAGCGGCACAGGCGCTGCTCGAGGCGCAGGAACACCTGCTGAACAGCGGCGCGGTCAGCCTGCTGAGCATGACCCAGCCACGGGCCGACGCGGCCTTGCTCACCCCCGGCATCCTCGACGTCACCCAGGCTCACGGTCGTCGCGACGAAGAGCTGTTCGGCCCGCTGCTGCAAGTGGTGCGCTACGGGGATTTCGATGCGGCCATCGCCGAAGCCAACGCCACCCAATACGGGCTGGCGGCAGGTTTGCTGTCGGATTCCGAACAACGCTATCGTGAATTCTGGCTGCGCAGCCGGGCGGGTATCGTCAACTGGAACAAGCAGCTGACCGGCGCCGCCAGCAGCGCGCCGTTCGGCGGTGTCGGCGCGTCCGGCAACCACCGCGCCAGCGCCTACTACGCCGCCGACTATTGCGCCTATCCAGTGGCCTCGCTGGAAACCCCCGCGCTCAGTCTGCCGGCGACCCTGAGTCCGGGCATCACGCTGTAGAACGTCGTAGCAACGTTGCGTACAAGAACAGATCCACGGAGCCGAACCGATGAAACCCTGTGAAGTGAATTTCGATGGCCTGGTGGGGCCGACCCACAACTACGGTGGGTTGTCCTACGGCAACGTGGCGTCGCAGAGCAACAGCCAGCAAGGCTCGAACCCGCGCGAAGCGGCTCGTCAGGGCCTGGCCAAGATGAAAGCGCTGATGGAACTGGGCTTCACCCAGGGTGTGCTGGCGCCCCAGGAACGCCCTGATGTGGCTGCGCTGCGGCGCCTGGGCTTTACCGGCAGCGATGCCGAGGTGATCGCCCAAGCCGCGCGCGACGCAATGCCGCTGTTGGTGGCCAGTTGCTCGGCGTCGAGCATGTGGGTTGCCAACGCGGCGACCGTCAGCCCCAGCGCGGACACCGCCGATGGCCGCGTGCATTTCACCGCCGCCAACCTCAACTGCAAGTTCCACCGCAGCATCGAGCACCCCACCACAAGCCGTGTGTTGCAGGCGATGTTCGCCAACCCGACCTATTTCGCTCATCACCAGGCGCTGCCTGCCGTTGCTCAGTTCGGCGACGAGGGCGCCGCCAACCACACCCGCCTGTGCCGGGACTATGGCGAGGCGGGGGTGGAATTCTTCGTCTACGGTCGCAGTGCCTTCGACGCGCGCCTGCCCGCGCCGCAGAAGTATCCCGCGCGCCAGACCCTGGAAGCGTCCCAGGCCGTGGCCCGGCTGCATGGGCTGGGCGAGGAGGGCGTGGTGTTCGCCCAGCAGAATCCGGACGTCATCGATCAGGGCGTGTTTCACAACGACGTGATCGCGGTCGGTAATGGCGAGTTGCTGTTCCACCACCAGGACGCGTTCCTCGACAGCGACCGCGTGCTGGCCGAACTGCAGACCAAGCTCGCCGCGCGGGGCGGGCGTTTGCAGGCGATCGGCGTGCCCCGCGCCGAGGTCTCGGTGGACGATGCCGTGCGCACCTACCTGTTCAACAGCCAGTTGCTCAGCCGTGCCGACGGCAGCATGCTGCTGGTGGTCCCGGAAGAATGCCGCGCCAACCCGCGTGTCTGGAGTTATCTGGAACGCCTGACCGGGCAAGGCACCGGCATTGCCGAGGTCAAGGTGTTCGACCTCAAGCAAAGCATGCGCAATGGTGGCGGGCCGGCCTGCCTGCGACTGCGCGTGGCGCTCAAGCCCGAGGAGCTGGCAGCGGTCAACCCTGGCGTGATCCTGACGCCTGCGCTGTACGAAACGCTGAACGACTGGGTCGAGCGCCATTACCGCGACCGCCTGGTCGAGGCCGATATGGCCGACCCGCAACTGCTGATCGAATGCCGCGAGGCATTGGACGAGCTGACTCGGATCCTGGCACTGGGTTCGGTCTATCCTTTCCAGCTCTGACCATTTTTTCAACACTGAATATCATTGAGGTAACTGTATGTCCGACGCCCTGCGCTTGATTCTCGAAGACACCGACGGCACCCAACTGGAAACCTCCTGCACCCGCTTCTGCGTGGTCTGGCAGGGCAAGGAAGTCTGGATTCAGCACGATGGCCGTGGCCAGCTGCTGATCGGCGTGGACGTCGAAGAAGGAGATGCCGAATACGCCAACCTGTTGCTGCGACCCCTGGCGACCAACCTGGTCAGCCTGCAGCTGGAAATGGAACCGGCCGATGCGGGCGCCGAAGAAGAGGACGGTCACGTTCACGGTCCGGACTGCAACCACTAAAACTCCATCCTTCAGGGACGCCGCCCCATGCTCGCTCTTGGCAAACTGCTCGACTTGACCTTGGCCGGCCGCGAGCCGGCGCAGAAGATCCAGCTGACCACCGGCGGCGTCAGCCTGCGCTGGCTCGGGGAAGGCGCCCTGGAAGTGCGCCCCGCGGCCAACACCGACAGCGGCCTCGACTTGCTGCTGTCGGCCGGTGTGCACGGCAATGAAACCGCGCCCATCGAATTGCTCGACACGCTTGTTCAGGCCATCGCCCGCGGTCAGTTGGTTCCCCGCGCACGTATCCTGTTTCTGTTCGGCAACCCTGAAGCGATGCGCCGTGGCGTCCGCTACATCGAGCGCGACGTCAACCGGCTGTTCAACGGCCGACACGACGCTGTCAGCGGCAACGAAGCCTTGCGTGCCTGCGAACTGGAACGCCTGGCCACGACCTTCTTCAGCCTGCCGCAGCGCACGCGTCTGCACTACGACCTGCACACCGCCATCCGTGGTTCACGGATCGAGCAGTTCGCCCTCTATCCCTGGAAGCAGGGCCGCGAGCATTCCCGGCAAGAGCTGGTGCGCCTGCAGGCGGCAGGCATGCGCGCCGTGTTGCTGCAGAACAAGCCTTCCATCACGTTCAGCGCGTTCACCTACGAGCAGCTCGACGCCGAAGCCTTTACCCTGGAGCTGGGCAAGGCCAGGCCATTCGGGCAGAACGCCGAGGTCGACCTGAGTCGTCTGGAGGCCAGCCTGCGGCAGTTGATCGAAGGGGTCGAGACTGACCTCGAACAGCCACTGGATCAGTTGGTGCTGTTTTCCGTGTCACGTGAAGTCATCAAGCACACGGATGCCTTCCGCCTGCATCTGGATGACGATATCGAGAATTTCACCGAGCTGGATCAAGGCTACCTGCTGGCCGAAGACGGACGCGAACAGCGCTGGGTCGTGGAAGAACAGGGCGCGCGGATCATCTTCCCCAACCCCAAGGTTGCCAATGGCCTGCGCGCCGGCATTTTGATCGTGCCGACAACGCAGGTGTGAGGCTCAGGGGTAGTTCAGGCGTGGCGGCAGACCCAACTCGCGGCGCAGGCTGTTTTCATTGAACGGATCCGGATTGGTGTTCAACGGCGGTGTTTGCGGGTCGTCGTCGAAGTCGAACGGGGGATGTTCGGTCGGCAGGCCGACCACTTGACGCTCGTGATCGAAGCCGAACATCGACCCTGTGGCGAAGTTATAGGCATGGCACAGCTCGTGGTACAGCACCACCACGGGAAAACTACCCGGCGGTTGCCAGGCGGGGTTGTAGACCAGTTCGCCGGATTGTCCTGCGGGTGCGCGCTGACCATCGATCACCGGCCAATGCGGGTGGCCGAAATAGCCATTGGGTTCATGGGTAAAGCGCACGGTTACCTGTGTGCCATGGGCACTGGCTGCCTCATCCAGCGCCTGCAGCAGTAAACGCGCAGTGGGCGAGGTGCGCAGCAGATCAAGGTCGGCTTCTACCCGTTTGACGAATCCATCGCTGCCTTCGATACGCAGGGCTTGATCGCCTGCGCGGTGACTGCCGCCCCGATGCAGGCGCAGCGTGCCTTTCTCGCGCAGGATCAGATCGTTCTCGTCACTGCTGTAGACCACGTTGCTGCCTGAGCCGGGGAATATCGAATCCTCGCCCGGGCCGGGACTGATGATGCTCAGGCCTGCGCCTGCTACCAGGCGATCATCACCTTCGCCGCCGGCCATGAAGGTCAGCTGTTCACCGCCAAAGCAGGTGTCGTCGCCGTCTCCGGCATAGATCGTGTGCATCCCGTGACCACGGGTCAGTACGGTGTCGTTGCCTGCACCGGAGTCGATGTAGAAGTTGCCCGCCCCAACCTTTATCAGGTCATCGCCGGCACCGGTGCGCAGCGTTATCTTGCCTCGCAGTCTTTCCGTGCGCACCGTGTCGTCGCCGGCATCGGTGTCGATGATCAAGTCAAGCGGCTCAACGATGGGTTCGATACGGTACTGCAGGCCGTTGAGCGTCAGCAACAGCGTGCCATCGCTGGCGTCGAGGCGCAGTTGGTCATCGGCGCTCGTCGTGGCGATCAACAGACGCGGTACGGGGGCAGCCTCGAAGTCGATGCGAACCTGCAGATCGGCATAGGGCAGCGAATGACTGTCGAGCTCGTGGGCAGGTTGCTCATTGCGGCGAATGAATACCCGAGGGGGGAGAAGTTCCATGGCAGGCTTCCTGTATCCGATAGAGAAGCTGCAGCGTAGGGGGAGGGCAATGCGGAAGAGTGCTACACATGTATCGGGTATGAGGGTTGAGGCCGGTATGTGTGGCGAATCGGCCACGGGACCTTGTCGGAACCCGTGGCCGAACGAACGGCACGCCGTCGAACGTCAGGCGATTTTCTGTTGCTGCTGCAGGCGACGCAGCGCGCGTACTTTCTGTACGGTATCGGCCACGGTGCGCGCGGCTTCCGCGCCCTTGTGCAGGAAGTGGTTGAAGAAGTAGGTGTGATGCTGCTCGCCGTCGTGGAAATGGTGCGGGGTCAGCACCACCGAGAATACCGGCACTTCGGTTTCCAGTTGCACCTGCATCAGCGCGCTGACCACCGACTGGGCGACGAACTCGTGACGGTAGATACCACCGTCCACCACCAGGGCCGCGCCGACCACGGCGGCATAGCGCCCGGTCTTGGCCAGCAGCTTGGCGTGCAGGGGAATTTCGAAAGCGCCGCCGACTTCATAGAAGTCGATATCGGCTTCCTGGTAGCCCAGCACGCGCATTTCTTCGACGAAGCCTTTGCGGCTCTGGTCGACAATATCCTTGTGCCAGCAAGCCTGCACGAAAGCGATCCGTTCGTGGGTGTGGCTCTTGCTGTCAATTGCAGTGGGTTGCATCGGTTCACTCCTGTTCAAGAAAAAAACAGGGCATGTGGATCGAAGGGGATCTGTGGGTACATGCGCATGGCACGGCCCTGCGTTGGCCTTTTGAAGGTGTCGCAATCCCGTTCTCTCTTCATCCGGACTATGACCGTCGGCCCCGGGATCACACCGGGTCTGCTGACCTTGCGGGCCGTTGCCGGCTCACAAGCGCTCGCGGGCTCGACGCGTTGCGCGCCATCACCGCCGGTGGGGAGTTGCACCCCGCCCTGAGAACGTTTGCCACCCCCATGGGGCGGCGCTGGTTTTGTAACATACTTGCGGACGCGCTGAATAGCGGCCCGGACAATTGTTTCACCAAGGCTTGATTCGTGGCCGCGCAACCCGCAGTAATAGAGGCTGACACGAACCCGAGGCCATCATGTCCATCATCGACCTGCGCAGTGACACCGTTACTCAGCCCACGCCCGGCATGCTTGCGGTCATGCACGCGGCGCCGACCGGCGATGATGTCTATGGCGAAGACCCGACGGTCAACCGCCTCGAAGCCAGGCTGGCAGCCGATCTGGGTTTCCAGGCGGCGCTGTTCGTGCCCAGTGGCACCATGAGCAACCTGCTCGGCCTCATGGCTCACTGCGAGCGTGGCGAGGAGTACATCGTCGGGCAGCAGGCACACACCTACAAATACGAAGGCGGCGGGGCTGCCGTGCTCGGCTCCATCCAGCCCCAGCCCCTGGAATTCCAGCCTGACGGCACGCTGGACCTGTGTCAGGTCAAGGCGGCGATCAAGCCCGACGATTTCCATTTCGCCCGCACCCGTCTGCTGGCGTTGGAAAACACCATGCAGGGCAAGGTATTGCCGCTGAGCTACCTGGACCAGGCCCGCGACTTCACCCGCGCGCACGGCCTGCAACTGCACCTGGACGGAGCCCGGCTGTACAACGCAGCGGTCAAGCTGGGTGTGCCGGCAAGTGACATCACCCAGTATTTCGATTCAGTCTCGGTGTGCTTGTCCAAAGGGCTTGGCGCACCGGTCGGTTCGGTGCTGTGCGGTTCCCAGGCGTACATCGCCAAAGCGCGGCGTTTGCGCAAGATGGTTGGCGGCGGCATGCGCCAGGCCGGGATTCTGGCGGCTGCCGGGCTCTACGCGCTGGATCATCAGGTGCAGCGCCTGGCGCAGGATCACGCCCATGCCGCTCGCTTGGCCGAAGGACTGCAGGCACAGAGTTACACCGTCGAGCCGGTACAGACCAACATGGTCTACGTGCACTTGGATGCCCGCGCCGGCGCGTTCAAGGAATTCGCCGCCGCCCGTGGCGTCACCGTGACGGCCGCGCCGCGGCTGCGCATGGTCACCCATCTGGATGTCGATGCGCAGCAGATCGAGCAGGTCGTCGGTGTATTCGCCGATTTCGCGCGCAGCTGACCGCTTTGCTGTCCAATTGAGTGGACCAATCGTATAAACACACTGTACCCAGGCCGCAGGGCCTATATAATGCGGCCCTTTGCCGTCGCATCGCCTGTTGGGCGTGCGCACTGGCCTCTGGCCGCAGCCTGTCGTGGAAGAACCTATGAAAAGCGCAGAAATCCGTGAAGCCTTCCTTCGCTTCTTCGAGGAGCAAGGCCACACCCGAGTCGCCTCCAGCTCCCTGATCCCGGGCAACGACCCGACCCTGCTGTTCACCAACGCGGGGATGAACCAGTTCAAGGACTGCTTCCTGGGCCAGGAGAAGCGCGCCTACACCCGTGCCGTGAGCAGCCAGAAGTGCGTACGCGCCGGTGGCAAGCACAACGACCTGGAAAACGTCGGCTACACCGCCCGCCACCACACCTTCTTCGAGATGCTGGGCAACTTCAGCTTTGGCGATTACTTCAAGCGTGACGCGATCACCTATGCCTGGACGTTCCTGACGTCCGAGCTGTGGCTGAACCTGCCCAAGGAAAAACTCTGGGTCACGGTCTACGCCAGCGACGACGAAGCCTACGATATCTGGACCAAGGAAATCGGCGTGCCGGCCGAGCGCATGGTTCGCATCGGTGACAACAAGGGCGCTCCCTATGCGTCCGACAACTTCTGGACCATGGGCGACACTGGCCCCTGCGGTCCCTGCACCGAGATTTTCTACGACCACGGCGCCGACATCTGGGGTGGCCCACCCGGCTCGCCCGAGGAAGACGGCGACCGTTACATCGAGATCTGGAACAACGTGTTCATGCAGTTCAACCGCACCGCCGACGGGGTTCTGCACCCGTTGCCGGCGCCGTCGGTGGACACCGGCATGGGCCTGGAGCGGGTCAGTGCGGTCCTGCAACATGTCAATTCCAACTACGAGATCGACCTGTTCCAGAGCCTGCTCGAAGCGTCGGCCAGCGCCATCGGCTGCGCCAACCAGGGCCAGGCCTCGCTCAAGGTCGTGGCCGACCACATCCGTTCCTGCGGCTTCCTGATCGCCGACGGCGTGCTGCCGTCCAACGAAGGCCGTGGCTACGTGCTGCGCCGCATCATTCGCCGGGCCTGCCGTCACGGCAACAAGCTGGGTGCCCAGGGCAGCTTCTTCTACCAGATCGTCGCCGCCCTGGTGGCCGAGATGGGCGATGCCTTCCCGGAACTCAAAAGCCAGCAGGCGCACATCGAACGCGTGCTCAAGGCCGAGGAAGAGCAGTTCGCCAAGACCCTGGAGCAGGGCTTGAAGATCCTCGAGCAGGATCTGGCCGAGCTCAAGGGCAGCGTCGTGCCGGGTGATGTGGTGTTCAAGCTCTACGACACCTACGGCTTCCCGATGGACCTGACCGGTGACATCGCCCGCGAACGCGAGCTGACCCTGGACGAGGCCGGTTTCGAGCGCGAAATGAACGCACAGCGCGAACGCGCCCGTTCGGCCAGCTCATTCGGCATGGACTACAACAGCCTGATCAAGGTCGATGTACCCACCGTGTTCCTGGGCTACGACGCCAACCACGGCAATGGCAAGGTCATTGCGCTGTACAAGGACGGTGTCGCGGTCGACGTATTGAAAGAGGGCGAGGAGGGCGTGGTCATCCTCGACCAGACGCCGTTCTACGGCGAGTCCGGTGGCCAGGTCGGTGACCGTGGCTACCTGCTGGCCGGCGGTTCGCGCTTCGACGTGCGTGACACCACCAAGACCAGCGGCGCCTTTGTGCACCACGGCGTGGCCGTGCTCAGCGACCTGGCGGTCGGTGTCGAAGTCAGTGCCGTGGTCGACGAAACCCTACAGCGGGCCACCGGCCTGAACCACTCCGCGACCCACTTGCTGCACGCGGCCCTGCGCCAGGTGCTGGGTGATCACGTGCAGCAGAAAGGCTCGTTGGTCGACAGTCAGCGCCTGCGCTTCGACTTCAGCCACTTCGAGGCGATCAAGCCCGAGCAGATCAAGGCGCTGGAAGACATCGTCAACGCCGAGATTCGCAAGAACACGCCGGTGCAGACCGAAGTGATGCCGATCGACGAGGCGCGCAAGAAAGGCGCCATGGCGTTGTTCGGCGAGAAATACGGCGACACCGTGCGCGTGCTGACCATGGGCGGCGATTTTTCGGTGGAGCTGTGCGGGGGCATCCATGCCAAGCGCACCGGCGACATCGGCCTGTTGAAGATCACCAGCGAAGGCGGTGTGGCTTCGGGCGTGCGCCGCATCGAAGCGGTCACCGGCGCGACCGCGCTGAACTACCTGAACCAGGCCGAAGAGCAGCTCAAGGAAGCCGCGCAACTGGTCAAGGGCAGCCGCGACAATCTGATCGACAAGCTCTCGGCAGTCATCGAGCGCAATCGGGCCCTGGAGAAGCAGCTGGAACAGTTGCAGGCCAAGGCCGCCAGCGCCGCTGGCGACGACCTGTCCGCCTCGGCGGTCGAGGTCAAGGGCGTGAAGGTCTTGGCTGCACGTATCGACGGTCAGGACGGCAAGGCGCTGTTGGCGCTGGTCGACCAGTTGAAGAACAAACTGGGCCAGGCCGTGATCCTGCTCGGCGGCGTGCACGACGACAAGGTCGTGCTGGTGTCCGGCGTGACCAAGGACCTGACGGCCCGGCTCAAGGCCGGCGACCTGATGAAGCAGGCGGCGACAGCCGTCGGCGGCAAGGGCGGTGGTCGTCCGGACATGGCCCAGGGCGGCGGCGTGGACGCCAGCGCCCTGGACGCTGCACTGGCCCTGGCCGTGCCGTTCGTGGAAAACGCGAACTGATTCAACCCTCGCCAGGGCTCGTGCCTTTCGCGGCGAGCCCGGTGTTGTATTTAATGGGCGCCCTTCACGGGCTGAGGCGGCTTTGAAATGGCTTTGATCGTACAGAAATTTGGCGGCACCTCGGTGGGCACTGTCGAGCGTATCGAACAGGTCGCCGACAAGGTGAAGAAATTCCACGATGCCGGCGATGACCTGGTGGTCGTACTGTCGGCCATGAGTGGCGAGACCAATCGCCTGATTTCCCTGGCCAAGCAGATCAGCGACCAGCCGGTACCACGCGAGCTGGACGTGATCGTTTCCACCGGCGAGCAGGTCACCATTGCGCTACTGGCCATGGCCCTGATCAAGCGCGGGGTGGATGCGGTGTCGTACACCGGCAATCAGGTGCGCATCCTCACTGACAGCGCACACAACAAGGCGCGCATCCTGCAGATCGACGACCAGAAGATTCGCGCCGACCTCAAGGCCGGCCGAGTGGTGGTCGTGGCGGGTTTCCAGGGGGTCGACGAAAGCGGCAACATCACCACCCTGGGGCGCGGCGGCTCGGACACCACCGGCGTTGCCCTGGCGGCTGCGCTGAAGGCCGACGAATGCCAGATCTACACCGACGTCGATGGTGTCTACACCACCGATCCGCGCGTGGTTGCCCAGGCTCAGCGCCTGGACAAGATCACCTTCGAGGAAATGCTGGAAATGGCCAGCCTCGGTTCCAAGGTGTTGCAGATTCGCGCGGTGGAATTCGCCGGCAAGTACAACGTCCCGCTGCGCGTCCTGCACAGCTTTCAGGAGGGTCCGGGCACCCTCATTACCATTGACGAAGAGGAATCCATGGAACAGCCGATCATTTCCGGCATCGCCTTCAACCGCGATGAAGCCAAGCTGACCATCCGTGGCGTGCCAGACACCCCAGGCGTGGCCTTCAAGATCCTCGGCCCGATCAGCGCGGCGAACATCGAAGTCGACATGATCGTGCAGAATGTTTCTCACGATAACACCACCGATTTCACCTTCACCGTGCACCGCAACGACTACCAGGCGGCGCTGGCCGTGCTGGAGCAGACCGCCAGCGAGATCGGTGCGCGTCAGGTGGTGGGCGATACCAAGATCGCCAAGGTGTCCATCGTCGGTGTCGGTATGCGCTCGCACGCCGGTGTGGCCAGCCGCATGTTCGAGGCCCTGGCCAAGGAAAGCATCAACATCCAGATGATCTC
Source organism: Pseudomonas sp. PS01301 (assembly GCF_029960215.1). Taxonomy (NCBI): domain Bacteria; kingdom Pseudomonadati; phylum Pseudomonadota; class Gammaproteobacteria; order Pseudomonadales; family Pseudomonadaceae; genus Pseudomonas; species Pseudomonas sp. PS01301. Next base: position 15,172 of record NZ_JASCPM010000053.1, read on the forward strand.
CACTTCCGAAATCAAGGTTTCGGTGGTCATCGAGGAGAAATACCTGGAGCTGGCCGTGCGTGCGCTGCACACGGCTTTCGAGCTCGATGCCGCCCGACAGGGTGACTAACGTGCAGTGAGAGAAGGGCGCGGCTAACCGCGCCCTTCTTTGTTTTCGGGCGATGTCCATGGCTTCCCACCATGGGTGAGTGCCCTTTTTTGCAGACTGTGTTGTCCCTGAAATGAAAGCGTAAGGAGAAAGGTATGCTGATTCTGACTCGTCGGTGCGCGGAAAGCCTGATCATTGGCGACGGTGAAATCACCATCACGGTGCTTGGCGTGAAAGGTGGCCAGGTACGAATCGGGGTGAATGCACCCAAGGAAGTGGCCGTTCACCGCGAAGAAATCTACCTGCGGATCAAGAACGAGAAGGACGACGAACCAAGCCATTAATTTTTATCGTTTTTTATGTTTGCAAACGGGGAAGAAGGTGGTTAATATACGCCCCGTGTTGCGGAGAGCTGGCCGAGTGGCCGAAGGCGCTCCCCTGCTAAGGGAGTACACCTCAAAAGGGTGTCGGGGGTTCGAATCCCCCGTTCTCCGCCATTATTTGCGTAGTACGTTGAATCTGGCTTTTTCTGTAAGTTGTTGAAATTACTGAAAAAAGCGCTTTACAAAAGAAATCGACGGCCTATAATGCGCGGCAACAAATGCACTCGTAGCTCAGCTGGATAGAGTACTCGGCTACGAACCGAGCGGTCACAGGTTCGAATCCTGTCGAGTGCACCATACAAGAAGCTGCTTTCAGCAATGTCTACAGCTTCTGCGTCAACCAGTGGTAACCTGGTCCAACAAAATGCCACCTGCACTCGTAGCTCAGCTGGATAGAGTACTCGGCTACGAACCGAGCGGTCACAGGTTCGAATCCTGTCGAGTGCACCATACAAGTGAAAAGCCCGCATTCAATGCGGGCTTTTTGCTTTCTGCGTTTTAAGTTTTCTGGCGGGCGGCGCCTGCTCTTCAGCCAGATACTTGGGTCTTCTCTTTTTCTTCATGCGACTGGCTTTTTTCGGTGCCTTGACGGGCGGCGTGGGTGGCGCTGCCAACCGTGTACGTGTGCCGTCCTCGACGATCGTCACTGGCAACCGACGGGGCGCCGCCTTGCGCGCCATGGGCTTTCTTCCGGATGCCGGGTTCAGCGCTCGCTGACGCACCCAGGGCTGGGTTTCGGGGCAGTTCGAGTGCGTGAAGGTGATGTGCCCCTGGGGACCTTGGCAGCGCTGCACTACAGCGGCGTCGGCCGATTGCGCCAGCGAAGCCAGCAGCACAAGCGTGAAGAAGGGTCTGTACACCGGTATCCGTCCTTGGTCGTGGGTCATGTTGCCTAGCAGACTAGTCAGCCCTGGCGAAGCACGCGTTGTGCTTTGTTTACCGAATGCGTCGTCCCACCCACGGTGATGCATGATTTGCCAGCGTTGCACGCAAGCAGTTGTTTCAACCCTGTTTTTTTCGCTATGAATCCGTACAAGTTGTGTATGATTGCGCCCGTCAGCCCCGCCGGGGCTTTGGAAAACCTCCATGGACTTACCCAGTAGTTACTCGCTGAAGCTGTATACCCATCAAGAATCGACCGATTGATTCTCCCGGCGTGCCCACTGCTGGGAGTGGAGTTCGCCTATGTCTGAAGTAGAAGCAAAGAAAACGCAGGAAAGCTTGCAGGATCGTCTGGCCCAGGTCGTCGACCTGTTGCAACGCCAGCGTATCGTCGAAAGCCTGGCTCATCGCCAGGAAGGCCAGCACAACGATCTGGTCGAAAATCTGGTTCACCGGCAGAACCTGGTCGAGTTGCAACGCAAGCTCGACGATCTTCACTCCGCCGACGTTGCCTACATTCTCGAAGCCTTGCCTCTGGAAGAGCGCCTGACCGTCTGGCAGTTGGTCAAGGCCGAGCGCGACGGCGACATCCTGCTCGAAGTATCGGACTCGGTACGCGAAACCTTGCTCGCGGACATGGACGATTTCGAGATCCTCGCTGCGGCCAAGGAAATGGACGCCGATGAGCTCGCCGACCTGGCCTCCGAACTGCCGCGCGACGTGGTTCACGAGCTCATGGAAACCCTGGATGCCCAGCAGCGCGAGCGCGTGCGTTCGGCCCTGAGCTACGAGGACGACCAGGTTGGTGCGCTGATGGACTTCGAGATGGTCACCATCCGCGAAGACGTCAGCCTGGAAGTGGTGCTGCGTTACCTGCGCCGTCTCAAGGAGCTGCCGGGCCACACCGACAAATTGTTCGTGGTCGACTCCGACGGCATTCTCAAGGGCGTGCTGCCGATCAAGCGCTTGCTGGTCAACGACCCGGAAAAACAAGTGGCGGCGGTGATGGCCAGCGACACGGTCAGCTTCCATCCCGACGAAGACGGCTACGAAGCCGCTCAGGCGTTCGAGCGCTACGACCTGATTTCCGCGCCCGTGGTGGACAAGCACGGCAAGCTGATCGGGCGTCTGACCATCGACGTCATGGTCGACCTGATTCGTGAAGAAAGCGAAAGCGAAGCGCTGCGCACGGCCGGTCTGCGCGAGGAAGAAGACATCTTCGCCTCGGTATGGCGTTCGCTGCGCAACCGCTGGTCATGGCTGGCGATCAACCTGATCACGGCGTTCATGGCCTCGCGGGTGATCGGTCTGTTCGAAGGCTCGATCGAAAAGCTGGTGGCCCTGGCGGCGTTGATGCCGATCGTGGCCGGTATTGGTGGCAACTCCGGCAACCAGACCATCACCATGATCGTACGTGCCATGGCGCTGGACCAGGTCAGCCCTGGCAACGGCAATACCAAGCGCCTGATGCGCAAGGAACTGGGCGTTGCGCTGGTCAATGGCGTGGTCTGGGGCGGTGTGATCGGGGTTGTGGCGTATCTGCTGTATGGCAGCTGGTCACTGGGCGTGGTGATGACCGCAGCGATGACCCTGAACCTGCTGCTCGCCGCTTTCATGGGTGTATCGATTCCCATGGCCCTGGCCAGGTTCGGTCGCGACCCGGCCATGGGCGCCAGCGTTATGATCACCGCCGTCACCGACAGCGGCGGGTTCTTCATCTTCCTTGGCCTGGCCACCCTGTTCCTGATGTAGGCCCCTTGCCCTCGTCGCTGACCGCTGGATCGTTATCCGGCGCAACGAGGGCAGGGCGCTTGTTTGTCTCCTCGGCGAATTACGCCTGCACATCTGCAAAGTGCTTCACCGCCAGCGCCTTGCCGATGGGCCCGCGCCAGATACGTTGTGCTTCATCACCCTGCTCCTGCTGCCAGCGCAAGCCCAGCATGCGTTGATCCGGCCGCTTGATGTGGGCCCTTTCGAACTGCCCGAACCCCGCCCGCTCCCGACGGTAGTGAAAGTGTGCATACCACAGCGGGACGGGTGGCTCGACGGTGAGGTCGCGGATGACGTACTCCTGGAGGAAGTCGGGTTCGGCACGTTCGGCGCCGAGGGAAGCTCGATCCCCCAGTCTGACGATGTCCACCTGACGTTGCTCGAGCAGATAGTCCAGATACCCCTCGGTCGGCGTTTGGCTGCTCATCGCCTGCCGGATCCGCATGGCCCGCCCCTTTGCCCGCAATTCCCGGGCACGTCTGCGCAGGCGCTGTGCCAGTTCCTGCGCAGGCTGCCGCTGCTCGATGGCCGAGGCACGCAGTTCCAGCTGCCGGCCCTGGTTGACCATCAGGTCTTCGAGATTGGCCGGTGCTTCACCGGGAACGGCATAGCGTTCCACTCGCCGTTCGTGGGCGTCGCTGGCCTCAAGCCACTTGCGGCCCTCGGCGAGCAATTCGGCCAGGGGCTGCGAATGTTCCGGTAGCGAAGCGCTCAGCGGATCATCCTGCAGACGCCACTGGTTGCCCACGCGGCGATAGGTTTCAGGCCTGCCCGCGCTGCCGGTGAGGGTGAAGATCTGTTCCCCGTCCGCCGTCCGGCCTTCGTCGCCAATGAAAAAATCATGCTCGTGGGTTTCGAACACTCTGCGGGCTGAGGAGGCCGGTTGCTTCGGTCGTCGGGTGATGGTGCTCAGCTGCGGCATCATCCGGTCCGCGTGGTCGATCAATCGGTCCAGAGACTGGATCATCCGTTCGAATGCGTCGAGCTCGAAGCGATCCGGCCGGTTGCGCCGCCAGGTGTTCATCTGGTTGCGGTAATCGATATAGATCTGGCGCGAGCTGCGCAATACGTTCTGCCGCTCGCGCAGGCCGGCCGCCGTTTCGAGCAATCGGAAGTGGCTTTCCAGGCCATGATGGAAGCGGTTTCTCAAGGGCCGGGTGTCGAGCAGGTGAAACATCTGCGATACGTCCCTGACGTCTGCGGTTCTGTGCGCCAATTGAGTCAGGTTGGACGCGCGGGCGATTTCCAGGTCCGCGTCTGCCACCGCTTCCAGCACCTGGCGCACCTGAGCGCGGTCGCCGCGTTGGCTCACCCGACTGGCCCAAACTTCGGCCTGCTGCAACCGCTGCTCCATAAGGCTGAACTGGTTGTCCATGTTCTGGCGCATCTGCCGTTGTTCACGCATTTGCGAGGCGGGCAGGTCGAACAGCTCCCCAGGCGCGCGGACCTGATCGAGGGACTGGATCAGTTCGTTGATCGTGCGCCGAGCCATGTTGGCGTGGTTGATCCTGCGTCCGGCAATGATGTAGGCGACTTCGCTCTGGAATTGCTTGTTACGCCGCAGGAAGTCGCGAGAGACCAATCCTTCGTGCTCCTGCAACAGTTCGTACAGGGCCTCGGCCCGCTCGATGTCGCTGGTACAGGCCGCTTCGGCGCTGGCCCGCCGCTGCGGATCGGCGGCTTGGGTCATGATCAGTGATTCATGGCGGTTCAACTGCTCGTGCAACAGCCTGTTGTGGTGATCGATGCTGCTGGAAAGCTCGAAGTGACGGCGATACTGGCGATCCACCAGCCAGCGCGGCAATCGCTCGCGGACGGCGGCCGGCCAGAGCGGCTGCAAGCCGTCAGCGGCGCGATGGCCAAGGTAGCCCAGCACGCCACCGCCGCCTGCCAGGCCGTCCTTGATCAATGTGCCGTAGAGCGCACCGTGGGTCTGCCAGCGCCCGCTTGGATCCAGCGCAATGGGCTGAGGATAGGTCTTGCTGGCCGTGCCCTGCAGGCGCCAGGTCTGCGGGCTGGCGTGAAGCGTGACTTGGTAGACCTGACCGTCACGCAGAATGAAATCGCCCTCGGCATGGCGGTAGATACCCCGGTACAGGCCCTGGGTGGCCGGTTGCAGGTTACTCAGGTCCAAGGGTAGCGTGTAGCGATAGCCGCTGAAGGGATCGGGCCTGCCTGCCGCAGACCCTTTCACCGCCTGTGGGGCGCCTGCGCGCCGGGCGAGCGCCGACCACTGGCGGCCGCGAGCCAGCAAGCGGCTGCCGCCAGGGACGGCAACGGCGCCGGGAACGGTATCGATAGCCACATCGATCAGTGCGCCGAGCATAGCTTCCAGCTGGTCCAGGCCTTCGCTGACGAGACCTGCACGCCACGCACCGACAGCGGCATTGGCGGCTGTCCAGGCGTCGAGCAGCGCCAGCGCGGTGCCCACCAGGGGCAGCACGCCAAAGGCCATTTTCAGGTAGTCGAACACGTTGCCGTGGGCCACGGCTGCTTGCTGCAGGTACAAGGCATCGTTGCTGCGGCCCCGTTGGCGTTGGGTTTCGATGAGGCGACCCATGTGCGCATCGAGCAGATGGCTGGCCAGCGAGGTCGTGGCTGGCCAGGGATGGCCGACACCGATCAAGGCATCGAAATTGTGCAGCCCGGCTTGGTCGATGCGCGCCTTGTGACTGGCGGCACTGCCAGCGATGGCCCGCTCGGCCAGGTAGTTGCCCATCGTGCTGTCGAAGCTGAGCGTGAAAAGCCCCAGGCGGGCGGCCTCAAGGCTTGGGTACTCGCGCAGGCAGCGCCGGTCGGGAGCGTCGGGCAGATACAGCAGGGTCTGGCCGCCGTTACGGTCATGAATGAAGGACAGGCCGGACAGTGTGGTGGGTCGATCACCGGTATCGCTGCCGCCGACCGTTAGCCGTGCCGGCAGCAGTTGCACGTCGCGGCCCCGCGATCGCCAGGCCGCCGCATCGCTGGCGTCGATGGCGAGCATTGCCAAAGCGTGGCCGTCAGCGCTGATCCGACCGCGATGACGGGCATAGTCGCTTTGCATGTGCAGCATCAGCCGCGTGGGTTCGATCAGGCACTCGCGCTGATGAGCCAGGGCATGGGCGGACTGCCCGACGTGACCGAGGAATGCCTGGCGGATCTTGTCTTCGCACGCCTGCGCCAGGTTCAGATCACGCACTGTTCGACGCAGATAGCTCAGATCGATACCGGCCGTTACCCGAGCGCGCTGCTCGGCGTCGGCACCGCTCACCTGAACCTGCATGAAGCCCAGGCGTTGCAGCATGTCGGCGTCGAGATTGTGCTGCGCCAGACGGGCGAGCGACCATGGCGTGCGTTCCGGACCTGCGGTGGCCACGGTTTGCTGCGGCGTGCCAGGGGCGCCAGAGCCGGACACGGGTTGTTTACGATGGATGAGCCGGTCAGGGATGTCGATCAGCACATGCACGTCGTCGGTCAGGTTGAAGTCGGTGCGCAGTCGCTCCTGCAGCAAGGCATCGGCGTACTGATCGAGGTCCGGCAGGTCGCGTTCCAGTTGCCCATTGGTCGCCCGCACAGCGCGGATATAGTCGCTGATCAAAGACTTCAGGCGCCCACGGTCCTCAGGTGCAAGGTTCTTCAGCCAATCGGGCAGTTCACTTTCCAGGCGCTCACTGAAACCCTCTTGGGCCAGTTGCACGTAGGCGCGGTCACGCGCGGCGTGGGCGGGCACCACGAGGTGTTCGTAAGTGGAGGAGGTCAGTTGCTGCAAGGCCTCCTGGCGCTGTGGCTCATGAGTGGCTGCGGGCAGCTGTTCGAGAAGCTGGTTGGCTTGCTCCTCGCAGGCGTGCAGTTGATTCTGCAGGCCGTAATCGAGGAAGTCGCCGGTCACCGGAGACAGATGCAGGGTGACATCGTTGCCAAAGGCGCTCAGGCGAAACAGCGTGCGCTTGAGGTGTGCGACCGACTCGAACGGCTCCAGGCCGCCGCCTGAGCCTGGCCAGTACACCAGCACGAAGTTGTCGTCTGTTGGGTTTGGCGTTTGCATGAATGCCACTACCCCGTGCAACTCCTCGGTGCGGATGGTGGTCGTGGTGCCGTTGACGTCGGCAATCGACAGTGACAGCGCGTAAGCGGTGCCGTTCTCGGCGCCGCGTTGGCTTGATTGAGGGTGCGCCAGAATCGTTTGCATCAATTGCACCTGGGGCAGGGTCAAGAGGCCCAGCGCCTGTTGCAGGGCGACTTCGGCGCGCAAGCCTTCCAGTCGCGCCTGGTACAGGGACGAATAATGGGGGTTGGGTAAATAGCGCAGGCGGTAGAGATCTTCCAGCTGCTGCGCTGCCAACAGCCCGGCCGCAGCCTGTGCTGCGCGTTCCTGGGCAGCGGACAGGGCGGCCAGCAGATCCTTGAGGCGTACCCATCCCGGGCTTTCGGAGCCTGCTCGCAGGTCGTCCCCGAGCAGGTTCAGCATGGCCTGATGCTGACGTTTGAGCTCTGCCCAGCGATGGCTTTGGGGAATGTCCGGGCTGAGGCTGCCGAACGCCGTGAAGTTGTCGGCACCCTCTGCCGGTTCGGGCGCATCGAAGGCGGGCAGGTCGGCGAACGGTACGGCGTTTGTGGGCAGGACTGCCGCGTCGTCTTCTTCTGCGCTCTCGCCGTTACTGCCCGAGCGCGCCGTCTTCAGATAGAGCAAGCGGCTGTGGCTCAACCACTGCTTGCAGGCGCTGGAGAGCTGGGCAGGCTGGTAGCTGAGCTCCACGGCGGCATCGGTGCGCAGATTCGCGTGGGACCAGATCTGGCGGCGATCCTGCAGCAGGTAGGTCTGCAGCGATTGACGATCGGCGAAAGCCTGCAATGCGGGGTTGCGTGAGGGCAGGTAGAGCAACTGCGCCACCGGGGTGTCGCTGTCCACAGTCAGTAGAAGTGCACCTGCCGTTTTCACGCGAGTGCCGTCGGGCGTCTGCAAGGCAACGGTCTCTACGTAGATGTGTTGTGATCGGATTTCGCTGCCGCCTTCGAGCAGGGTCAGCAGCGGCCGTAACTGGGTGTGGTCCAGTTGGCCGTGGTAGTAAGCCAGTTGCGCAGCGGCATGCAGGTGGTCGAGGAACGCCTGCTCCGCCTCCGCTCGACGCGAAACTGCCGCATAGGGCGCGCGGCCGTTCCAATAGTCGATCCAGTGTTGCCGGCGGTGATCCTCCAGCGTCTGATTGTTCAGCGCTGGCTGCCGCGCCGGTAACGTATCGACCGCACGTGGCGCTTGCGCAAGCAGGGCTTGCAGGCGAGTGCGTGCGCGCTGCCAGAGCAGGGAGCCCTCCTGCAGCAGGTTGTCGTGGCGAATCGGATAGGCCCGGTATGTCAGCGCACGGGCAACGAAAGGGGTAGGGGCATCGCTCATGTGGACGGTTTCCTGATGTCGAGGCGATGACCGGCAGGGTCATCGCGCTCGCCATTACGAACCGTGAGCGAGGCGCCAGGGCGCTACTTAAATAGTGCTTGGCCTGCCGGACTCAACGTACGGCGCTGACGCCGTCCAGGGTGGAGAACGAGGTGTCCTTGGCAGTCAGCAGGAAGTCACGCATGTAGGGCGCGTCGAGCATGTCGGTGCGCACCGCTGCATACAGCGTGGCAAACAGGCCCTTGTCGCCCAGGCGCTTGGCCTTCACATAGCCGCGCGAACTGTATTCGTGCAGCGCCCAGTGAGGCATGCCACAGACGCCGCGACCGCTGGCCACCAACTGCATCATCATCACTGTCAGCTCGGAGGTGCGCACCTGCGCCGGCTCGATGTCGGCCGGTTCGAGGAAGCGCGTGAAGATGTCCAGCCGGTCGCGCTCCACCGGGTAGGTGATCAGGGTTTCGCTGGCCAGGTCTTCGGGCACGATGAAGGGTTTGCTTGTCAGTACGTGCTGGTTGGCCACCGCCAGCATGGCCTCGTAGGTGAACAGCGGGACATAGGTAATGCCCGGTAGCTCCAGTGGATCAGAGGTCACCACCAGGTCCAGGTCGCCACGGGCGAGGGCCGGCAAGGGTGCGAAAGCGAAGCCGGAGGCCAGGTCCAGTTCCACTTCCGGCCAGGCATCGCGGAATTGGTCGATGGTCGGCATCAGCCACTGGAAACAGCTGTGGCATTCGATGGCCATGTGCAGCCGGCCTGCGGTGCCGCCGGCCAGACGAGCGATGTCACGCTCGGCGCCGCGCAATAACGGCAGTGTGGCGTCGGCCAGCTGCAGCAGGCGCAGCCCGGCGCTGGTGAAGCGAATAGGTTTGGTCTTGCGCACGAACAGTTGCATACCCAGGCGCTCCTCCAGTTCCTTGAACTGGTGGGACAGCGCCGACTGGGTCAGGTGCAGGCGCTCGGCGGCTTCCACCAGGCTGTCGGCCTCGCGCAGGGCGTGCAGGGTTTTCAGGTGACGGATTTCGAGCACCTTGGTCTCCATGAGTAGAACTTGTGATCAACACGAAAAGATTGAGTTTGTCTCATGTTGGTGTGGTTGTCGACAATGGCGCCATCATTTACAAGGAGCTGCACTCATGGCACTGGCCCACACCCTCGGATTTCCTCGCATCGGCGCTGACCGCGAACTGAAGAAGGCGCTCGAAGCGTATTGGAAAGGCGATCTTGACCAGGCAGCCCTGCGTCAGACCGGCCGGGAGCTGCGCGCCCGCCACTGGCAGTTGCAAGCGCAGGCTGGCATCGAGTTGCTGCCGGTGGGTGACTTCGCCTGGTATGACCAGATGCTCGCGCACTCGGCTGCCTTCGGCGTGGTGCCCAGCCGTTTCGCCGATGCCCTGGGTGCCGATGGCAGGCCCACGCTCGACACGTTGTTCGCCATGGCGCGTGGTGCCGGAAGCTGTTGCGGCGGTGCAGCGGGCGAGACCCAGCATGCTTTGGAGCTGACCAAGTGGTTCGATACCAACTACCACTACCTGGTGCCTGAATTCAGTGCCGACCAGCGCTTCGTGCTTAGTTGGGAGCAGTTGTTCGAAGAGGTCGACGAGGCGGTCGCGCTCGGTCACAAGGTCAAGCCCGTGCTGATCGGACCGCTCACGTATTTGTGGCTGGGCAAGGCCAAGGGCTCGGCCTTCGACAAGCTCGACCTGCTGGAACGGCTGTTGCCGGTGTACGGTGAGATCCTTTCGCGCCTGGCCCGGCAAGGGGTGGAATGGGTGCAGATCGACGAACCGATCCTGGGCCTGGATTTGCCCCAGGACTGGAAGAATGCGTTCGAGCGCGCCTACCACATTCTCCAATACTCACCGCTGAAGAAGCTGCTGGCGACCTACTTCGCCAGCCTGGACGACAACCTCGGCCTGGCTGCGGGCCTGCCGGTAGATGGTCTGCACGTCGACCTGGTGCGCGCGCCCGAGCAACTGCCGGCAGTGCTCGACCGCCTGCCCACCTACAAGGTCCTGTCGCTCGGAGTGGTCAACGGCCGCAACGTCTGGCGCTGCGACCTGGAGGCGGCGCTTGCGCACCTGCAGCAGGCCCGCGAGCGTTTCGGCGCCAATCTGTGGGTGGCCAGTTCCTGCTCGTTGCTGCACAGCCCGGTCGATGTGCGCCGAGAGGACCGGCTCGATGCCGAACTCAAGAGCTGGCTGGCCTTCGCCGTGCAGAAGTGCGAGGAAATCGCCGTGCTCGTGCAGGCCCTGAATACGCCCGAAGCGCTGCAGGTAAAGCAGGCGCTGGCGCAGAGTCAGGCGGTACGGGTCAGTCGCGAGCACTCACCGCGCATTCACAAGCCGGCCGTGCAAGCGCGCCTCGCAGCGGTGACGCCTGCCGACACGCAACGTTCGTCGGCCTTCGCCACACGCATCGACGTACAGCGGGCGCACCTGCGCTTGCCGGCGTTTCCTACCACTACCATCGGTTCCTTTCCGCAAACCGCGTCGATTCGTCTGGCCCGCCAAGCGTACAAGTCCGGCAAGCTCTCGGCCAATGACTACACCGACGCGATGCATGTGGAGATTCGCCATGCGATCCAGGTCCAGGAGCGTCTGGGTCTGGATGTGTTGGTGCATGGTGAGGCCGAGCGCAATGACATGGTCGAGTACTTCGCCGAGCAGTTGGATGGCTACCTGATCACCCGCTTCGGCTGGGTACAAAGCTATGGTTCGCGCTGCGTCAAACCGGCGGTCATCTATGGTGACATCAGCCGCGAGCACGCCATGACCGTGGACTGGATCACCTATGCCCAGCGGCAGACCGGCAAGTGGGTCAAGGGCATGCTGACCGGTCCGGTGACCCTGCTGATGTGGTCGTTCGCCCGCGAAGACCTGCCGCGGGAAGTCCAGGCACGGCAGTTGGCCCTGGCGGTCCGCGACGAAGTGCAGGACCTGGAGCGCGCCGGGATCCGCATCATCCAGATCGATGAGGCGGCGTTTCGCGAGGGGCTGCCGCTGCGTCGGGCCCAGTGGCCGGCCTACCTGGAATGGGCCGTGCAGGCGTTCAGGCTGTGCGCCAGTGGTGTGGCCGATGCGACGCAGATTCACACGCATATGTGCTACAGCGAATTCAACGACGTGATCGAGGCCATCGCTGCCATGGACGCGGATGTCATCACCATCGAGACCTCGCGCTCGGACATGGAGTTGTTGCAGGCCTTCGAAGCGTTCGAGTACCCCAATGACATTGGTCCTGGCGTGTACGACATCCATTCACCGCGGGTCCCGGACACCGAACAGATGCTGCGCTTGCTGACCCTTGCCGCAGCGCGTATCCCGGCCGAACGGTTATGGGTCAACCCCGACTGCGGGCTGAAGACCCGTGCCTGGCCCGAAACCGAAGCGGCGCTGGTCAACATGGTCGCGGCCGCGCGCCAGGCCCGGCAGCGGCTGGCCTGAGCGCGTACCACAGACCGTACAGCGGAGTTCATCAAACGGTCACAGAAGTGTGGCAGCGCGATGTACGAAAAGTCATCAGACTCGCGCCTCAATGGGGTTCTGCGTTCTGGTGCAAGTCATGCGTCTATGGGTGTTTCTGACCGCGCTGCTGTGCGGTCAGTGGGTTTTTGCAGCTGAACGCTGCGATGTCGATGTTCCGCTTCAATACGCTCCACTGGCTCAGGTCAGCCTGGCCTATCAAAGTATCGGTCGCGTCCAGGACCCAGCGCTGTTGCTGGTAATGGGGCTGGGTGGGCAACTGATCGACTGGCCCGACGAAGTGGTCAGCGCCCTGTGTGAGCAAGGCTTTCGGGTGATTCGCTACGACAATCGCGATGTCGGCCTGTCGACCTGGTCGCAGCCGCCGCCGTCGGCCAACCTGGCCTTCGAGGTGCTGCGCTACAAGCTGGGCCTGGCGGTGTCGGCGCCGTACAGCCTGACCGACATGGCCGATGACGCGCTGGGTTTGATGGATGCGCTGCAGGTGCAGCGCTTCCACGTGTTGGGCGCGAGCATGGGCGGGATGATCGCCCAGCACCTGGCCGATCGTGCGCCGCAGCGGGTGCAGAGCCTGACGCTGATCATGTCAAGCTCCGGCGCGCCGGGCCTGCCGGAGCCGCGTACAGCCTTGCTTCAGCTGCTGGCCAAGCGCAGCGCGCCGAGCCGGGAGTTGGCGCTGCAGCAGCAGGCTGACTTGCTGGCAGCGTTGGGCAGCCCGCAGGTCGCCGATGATCGCGCCGAGCTGCTGCATCAGGCGCAGGTGTCATACGACCGTGCGTTCAATCCACTGGGGGTGCAGCGACAGATCATGGCGATTCTCGCCGAGCCCAGCCGGGTGGCCTTGCTCAACCGCCTGCGGGTGCCGACGCTGGTGGTGCATGGCACGGCCGATCCGCTGCTGCCGGTGATGCATGGGGTGCATCTGGCGGCGCATATCAAGGGCAGCCAGTTGCGGCTGATACCGGGATTGGCGCATCGCTTCCAGGAGGCCTTCAAGGCGCCGCTGTTAGGAGCGGTCCTGCCGTACCTGGCGCAGCAGCGGCAGCGGGAAGGGGTGTTGGCGGGGTTGTAACGGGTTTTGGGGTGTCAGGTAGGGCCTCTTCGCGGGCAGAGACCCGCTCCCACAAGTAAAGGCTCACTAGGTCTCTGTGGGAGCGGGTCTCTGCC
>NZ_JASCPM010000054.1:0-27222 GCF_029960215.1 Pseudomonas sp. PS01301
AGGAGCAAGTCCTGCCTTAAGCAGCGATCGGCATCCCCCAGAAACACATTTTTGTGAGTACACGAGCAAGAATAATGATTCTTGCCGAGTGCGGGCACAACATACAAGCAGCGGCGCGAGCCGCGTCCGGGACCGCCGCAGGGCAACTGACACACCGCGTGCGCAGTGACGCGGCTTGCACCGCTGCTACAGCGGATTGAGGGATTCGATCCACTGGATGTGTCGGGCGAGCTCGAGGCGTTTGGCGTCGAGGCCACCTTGGCGAGCGTGAGCCAGGCGTTCGAGGGTGCGGCGCTTGAGGTGCAGCAGGCGTTGCCATTTGGCCAGGAACGCCGGAGTACGCTGGCGCAGCTGCAAGGGTCCGAAAAACAGCTCCTGGGGGCTGTAGGTCACCGCTTCGCCGTGATCGGCCACGATGATCTCGTAGTCGAAGCGGTTTTCCCGCAGCACTTCTTCATGCCGGATGCGATAACCATTGTCCATCAGCCACTGGCGCAGATCGCATTCGCCGCCATTGGGCTGCAGGATCAATCGCTCGCCACGGGTCAAATGCGCCCTGCCCGCCTGCAGAATGTCGCGGATGGTTTCCCCGCCCATGCCGCACAGGCTCACCGCCGTGATTCGATCGCTCGCTTCGATCGCCGCCAGCCCGTCGGCCTGACGCACGCTGATGCAGTGCTCCAGCCCGCTCTCGCGAACGCTGCGCCGGGCCGCCAGAAACGGCGTCTGGGCGACCTCACCGGCAACGGCCTGGGGGATGACACCACGCAGCACCAGCGCCACGGGCAGGTAGGCATGATCCGACCCGATGTCAGCCAGGTGCGCGCCGACGGGGACCTGGGCGGCCACGCGCTCCATACGATGGGACAAGCTGAGCGGATTCACGAGCGATCGGTTCTCCTGATTGGGCGCGCATTCTGGCGAGCGCGCCCGTGCATTTCAACTCATCTGGCAGGTTCCGCAGCAACCTGTCCCGCCAACAGTCGGACGATCCACTCACGGCTGTGGACCAGGGCCTTGTCGGCCATGGGCGTGGGGAAGTGGATGAAACCGTGGGGCGATACCGGCAGCAGGCGCAGGTCCACCGGAGCCACCTTGCCCCAGCGTTCGGCCATCAACAGGGTGTCATCGCGCAGCGGATCCAGCGCCCCGACGAACATCAGCGCAGGCGGCAGGCCTTGCAGGTCACCGTACAGGGGCGATACCACCGGCTGCCGGCGTTGCTGATCGTCCAGGTTCGGGGTCAGCAGACGCAACGCCTCGACCATGCCCGGACCGTCCAGCACCAGCGTGTCGGGCCCTGCGTTGCGCACGCTGGGGGTGCCGGTCAGGTCGAAGACACCGTAATACAACAGCGCACCGCACACGCGCTGCAGCAACGCGGGCCATTGCTTGAGCTGCAACAGAGTGGCGGCGGCCAGATGCCCACCGGCGGACTCGCCGACGACGATCACCGGCAGGTCGGCAAACTCGGGAAAGCTATTGCCCAACACGCAGCGCGCGGCCACCAGGCAGTCGTCGAGCAGGCCTTGCAGGGGCGTCGAGACAGCCAGGCGATAGTCGACCGAGACCACGGCGACATCACAGGCCTGCACCAGGGCGATGTTGAGGTCATCGTTCATCTGGGCATTGCCGATGACCCAGCCGCCGCCGTGGAAATCCAGCACCAGACCCTTAGGCGGCCGGGATGGCCGCAGGATGCGCACCTTCACCGGGCGGGCGTCGGGCAGGCGCAGCAGGCGCTCTTCGATGGCCACGCCATGGCGCACGGGCTTGAGCGAGCTGGCCAACTGCCCTGCACGGAGCAGGGCCTGGATCAGCATCGGGGTGACGCGATTGCGGATACGGAACCGCGGCAGGCGGCTCAGGGTCTTGTTGAAGCGCTCTGCCTGCGCGATCTGCGCTGCATCGAACGACCAGCTTTGCTCGGTCTCCACCAGGGGTGTCCTCATACATGAGTAGATGTCAGATAGGAGAGTCTGCGCGTGGTGCGGTTCCCGCATGAGCAGATAACGCTATTAGCGACTATGCTGGCCCTCTTGGTGCCCGTCATCGAATACCGTCGGATCGTTGCAATGGATCATCTGAACCGCTTGCGCGGGTCGCTGTTCAAGTCGGTCTGCGCCCTTTTGCTGTACAGCCTGCTCGATACGGTCGCCTGGGCAGCGAGCCCGCGTGCCTTCGATCTGTACATGCCCGAGGCGCCACCGCTGAGCATGGCCGGCGTCGCAGGCCAGCAAGGCATCGTGGCCGATGCCGCCGGGCAGGCCATGGTGCTGGCGGGCTATCGAATGAATACCCATATACTGCCCTGGCTCAGGGCGCAACGCACGGTGCAGCAAGGCCAGGACATGCTCATCGTGCCTCTGTCGCGCACCCCTGACAGGGAAGCGGCCTACACCTGGATTGCGCCGATCATGAGTATGGACCGGGCGTTTTTCAGCCTCGACCAGCGCGTCGAAAGCTTCGCCCAGGCGCGTCGCACCTATCATCGCATTGCGGTGGGCATGGGCAGTGCGCAGGAACGCAAGCTGTATGACGAAGGATTCGATGCTTCGCAGATCTACCCGCTGCGTATCGGTGAGAATCCGGCGCAGATGCTGCTGCTGGGGCGCGTCGATGCCTGGTTCAATGGGGTGCCCGAGTCGAAATACATCTGGCGGCAGGTGTCTGAACGGCCGTTGCTGATGAGCCCGGTGCTGATGACGTCGGATCTGTATCTGGCCTGTTCGAAGAGCTGTTCGCCGCAGATGGTGCGCAGTCTGCGCGACGCGGTGCAGACCCTGCATCGCGACGGTTCGATAAAGCGGTTGGTGGAACGATACCTGAGCGCTCCGCTCTGAGCACGGTGGTGCTGCCGGGACGCGGCTCGCGCCGCTGCTACAGGGGCCGTGCGTGCCGCGCCAGCGATGCAGGCTGCGGATCTGGGCTAATCCGGCTTGCGCCACCCGTGTAGCAGCGGTGCAAGCCGCGTCGGCGGTGCACGCGGTGGATCAGGGTGAGCCCGGCGTTCCCGGACGCGGCTCGCGCCGCTGCTACAGCGGTCGTGCATGCCGCGTTGGCGGTGCAGGCAGGTGGCAAATCCGGCTTGCGCCACCCGTGTAGCAGCGGTGCAAGCCGCGTCGGCGGTACACGCGGTGGATCAGGGTGAACGCGGCGATCCCGGACGCGGCTCGCGCCGCTGCTACAGGGGCCGTGCATGCCGCGTCGGCGGTGCAGGCAGGGGGCAAATCCGGCTCGCGCCACCCGTGTAGCAGCGGTGCAAGCCGCGTCGGCGGTGCACGCGGTGGGTCAGGGCGAACGCGGTGTTCCCGGACGCGGCTTGCGCCGCTGCTACAGGGGCCGTGCATGCCGCGTCGGCGGTGCAGGCAGGGGGCAAATCCGGCTCGCGCCACCCGTGTAGCAGCGGTGCAAGCCGCGTCGGCGGTGCACGCGGTGGATCAGGGTGAGCCCGGCGTTCCCGGACGCGGCTCGCGCCGCTGCTACAGGGGCCGTGCATGCCGCGTCGGCGGTGCAGGCAGGTGGCAAATCCGGCTCGCGCCACCCGTGTAGCAGCGGTGCAAGCCGCGTCGGCGGTGTACGCGGTGGATCAGGGTGAGCCCGGCGTTCCCGGACGCGGCTCGCGCCGCTGCTACAGGGGCCGTGCATGCCGGGTCGGCGGTGCAGGCAGGTGGCAAATCCGGCTCGCGCCACCCGTGTAGCAGCGGTGCAAGCCGCGTCGGCGGTGCACGCGGTGGATCAGGGTGAGCCCGACGTTCCCGGACGCGGCTCGCGCCGCTGCTACAGGGGCGGTGCAAGCCGCGTCGGCGATGTACGCGGTGGGTCAGGCCTGGGCGCGGGCGCTGTGCAGTTTTTTGTAGCTGTCGATCAGGCGCAGATGACGATCCAGGCCTTCGAGCTTCATGCTCGTGGGCGTCAAGCCATGGAAGCGCACGCTGCCGTCTACCGAGCCCAGCGCTGCATCCATCCGCGCATCGCCGAACATGCGGCGGAAATTGACCTCGTAATCGGCCATGTCCAGATCGCTGTCCAGCTCCACCTCGAGCACCACGTTCAAGGCCTGGAAAAACAGCACACGGTCCAGGGTATTGGCGTTGTATTGCAGGAACATCTCGACCAGCTCCTTGGCGTCGTCGAAGCGCTCCAGCACCAGCTGGATCAGCACCTTCAACTCCAGAATGGTCAACTGCCCCCACACCGTGTTCTCGTCGAACTCGATGCCGATCAACGTGCGGATATCGGTGTAGTCGTCCAGCTCCGACTCCTCCAGGCGTTGCAACAGATCGCCCAGTGCATCGTCATCCAGACGATGCAGATTGAGAATGTCTTCGCGGAAAAACAGCGCCTTGTTGGTGTTGTCCCAGATCAGGTCTTCGATCGGATAGATCTCCGAGTACCCCGGCACCAGAATCCGGCACGCCTTGGCGCCCAGGTGCTCGTAGACCGCCATGTACACCTGCTTGCCCATCCCGTCGAGAATGGCGAACAGCGTCGCCGCTTCCTCGGTATTGGCGTTGTCGCCCTGAGCGGTGAAGTCCCAATCGGCAAAGGCGAAGTCGGCCTTGGCACTGAAGAAACGCCACGACACCACGCCGCTGGAATCGATGAAATGCTCGACGAAGTTGTTCGGCTCCATCAGGGCATGGCTTTCGAAGGTCGGTTGCGGCAAGTCGTTGAGCCCTTCGAAACTGCGGCCCTGCAGCAGCTCGGTAAGGCTGCGCTCCAGCGCCACTTCCAGGCTTGGATGGGCGCCGAACGACGCGAACACGCCGCCGGTTCGCGGGTTCATCAAGGTCACGCACATCACCGGGAAGCGCCCGCCCAGGGAGGCGTCCTTGACCAGCACCGGAAAGCCCTGCTCTTCCAGCCCCTGGATGCCTGCCACGATGCCGGGATAGCGTGCCAGCACCTCGGCCGGAACGTCGGGCAGCGCCAGTTCGCCTTCGAGAATCTCGCGCTTGACCGCCCGTTCGAAAATCTCCGACAGGCACTGCACCTGGGCTTCGGCCAGGGTATTGCCGGCACTCATGCCGTTACTCAGGTACAGGTTCTCGATCAGGTTGGACGGGAAATACACCGTCTCGCCATCCGACTGACGCACGAAGGGCAGCGAGCAGATGCCGCGCTCGATGTTGCCCGAGTTGGTGTCGTACAGATGGGAGCCACGCAGCTCACCGTCGGGGTTGTAGATGGCCAGGCAGTGGGCGTCGAGGATCTCGCTGGGCAAGGCATCCTTGCGGCCCGGCTGGAACCAGCGCTCGTCGGGGTAATGGACGAAGTCGGCCTGGGCGATGTCCTCGCCCCAGAACTGGTCGTTGTAGAAGAAGTTGCAGTTCAGGCGCTCGATGAATTCACCCAGGGCCGAAGCCAGCGCGCTTTCCTTGGTCGCCCCCTTGCCGTTGGTGAAGCACATCGGCGAGTAGGCATCGCGGATGTGCAGCGACCAGACGTTGGGCACGATGTTGCGCCACGAGGCGATCTCGATCTTCATGCCCAGCCCGGCGAGGATGCCGGACATGTTGGCGATGGTCTGCTCCAGCGGCAGGTCCTTGCCCAGCACATAGGTGCTGGCGCCCGCCTGCTGGGTCGGCATCAACAGGGCCTGGGCATCGGCGTCGAGGTTGTCGACTTCTTCGATGATGAAGTCCGGCCCGGTCTGCACCACCTTCTTCACCGTGCAGCGGTCGATGGAACGCAGGATGCCCTGGCGGTCCTTGGCCGACATGTCCGCCGGCAGCTCGACCTGGATCTTGAAAATCTGGTTGTAGCGGTTTTCCGGGTCGACGATGTTGTTCTGCGACAGGCGAATGTTGTCGGTGGGAATGTTGCGCGTGTTGCAGTACAGCTTGACGAAGTACGCCGCGCACAGTGCCGACGAGGCCAGGAAATAGTCGAAAGGCCCCGGCGCCGAGCCGTCGCCCTTGTAGCGAATGGGTTGGTCGGCCACCACCGTGAAATCGTCGAACTTGGCTTCAAGTCGAAGGTTGTCGAGAAAATTGACCTTGATTTCCATGGGGGAGCACCTGATGCAAGCAAAAACGAATGGCGCGCATTATCCGATTTTTTCACCCGTGCGTCTTGGACGATCACCGACGGCGGTAATCGGGCAGGCGAACGGACCGCTGTGGCGATACTAAATCGCCGCCACCAGTGAATTTTTTGGTGTCAATTTGTATCTCATGGGGACAAGCCGCTTTGACACAAAGAGAAACATCGATGAAATCTCGTAGAAAAAAAGTCAACCCGATCGGGTTGAACGACATCACCATCGTCGACGACGTCAAGATGCGCAAGGCGATCACCGCCGCCGCGCTTGGCAACGCCATGGAATGGTTCGACTTCGGCGTCTACGGCTTCGTGGCCTACGCGCTGGGCAAGGTGTTCTTCCCGGGTGCCGATCCCAGCGTGCAGATGATCGCGGCCCTGGCCACCTTCTCCGTACCTTTCCTGATTCGCCCCCTGGGTGGCCTGTTCTTCGGCGCACTGGGCGACAAATACGGCCGTCAGAAAGTCCTCGCCGCCACCATCGTGATCATGTCGCTGAGCACCTTCGCGATCGGCTTGATTCCGTCCTACGACTCCATCGGAATCTGGGCCCCGATTCTTTTGCTGCTGGCGAAGATGGCCCAAGGCTTCTCGGTGGGCGGTGAGTACACCGGCGCGTCGATCTTCGTCGCCGAGTACGCCCCGGACCGCAAGCGTGGCTTCCTCGGCAGTTGGCTGGACTTCGGCTCGATAGCCGGTTTCGTGCTCGGCGCCGGCGTGGTGGTCGGGATTTCTGCCGTGATCGGCGAAGAGAAGTTCCTCGACTGGGGCTGGCGCGTGCCGTTCTTCCTGGCCTTGCCGCTGGGCATGATCGGCCTGTACCTGCGTCACGCGCTGGAAGAAACCCCGGCGTTCCAGCAACACGTCGAAAAACTCGAACAAGGTGACCGCGAAGGCCTGGCCGGTGGCCCCAAGGTCTCGTTCAAAGAGGTGGCGACCAAACACTGGCGCAGCCTGCTGACCTGCATCGGCATCGTGGCGGTGACCAACGTCACCTACTACATGCTACTCACCTACATGCCCAGCTACCTGTCGCACAACCTGCACTACAGCGAAAGCCATGGTGTGCTAATCATCATCGCGATCATGGTCGGCATGTTGTTCGCGCAGCCGGCGATCGGTTATGCCAGCGACAAGTTCGGCCGCAAGCCCTTCATTCTGTTCGGCAGTATCGGCCTGTTCTTCCTGGCCATTCCGGCCTTCATGCTGATCAACAGCGGCAAGATCGGCCTGATCTTCGCCGGCCTGCTGATGCTGGCCGTGGTGCTGAACTTCTTCATCGGCGTGATGGCCTCGACGCTGCCGGCGATGTTCCCCACGCACATCCGCTACAGCGCCCTGGCCAGTGCCTTCAACGTCTCGGTACTGATCGCTGGCCTGACGCCGACAGCGGTCGCCTGGCTGGTGGAAAGCACCGACGACCTGTACATGCCTGCGTACTACCTGATGGTGTTCGCCGTGATCGGTTTCGTCACTGCCATCACCATGAAGGAGACCGCCAACCGGCCTCTGCGTGGTGCGGCACCGGCGGCGTCCGACATCGAAGAAGCCCGTGAGCTGCTGGTCGAACACCACGACAACATCGAGCAGAAAATCGAAGACATCGACACGCAGATCGCCGAGCTGGAAGCCAAGCGCAAGTCTCTGGTGGAACAGCATCCGCGTATCAACTAAGCCTCGACCTGGCCTGGCTGCGAACCGCGCCGGCGGTTTTCAGCCTTTGGCCAAGCGCTCGCGCAGGTAGTCGACCACGGCGGCCTGGTCGCCGGCGAATTCGATCCGCGACGCCTTGCTTTCACGCTGGTAGGCGTACATCGGATCGTAGTACTCGTGCAGCAACCCCTCGATCCACCCGCGATGCAGATCGACCTGACCACTGCGCTGCTGTTCGTCCAGCGCGGCCTGCATCAGGCTCTGCAGACGCTGATGTCGCTCGCCGCCCAGGCGCTTGTAGATCCGATCCAGGCTTTGCAACAGACGCTCGGCAAACAGCTCATGGCCCTCTTCGCCGTGCAGGCTGACGAACTCCGCGCACAGGTCCACCACGTAGTCACGCAGAATGCGCTCGACACGGTTATCGAAGCTGTCTTCCAGCCACACCAAGGGATAACCCTGCATGCCCTGATGCAGGGACAACGGCACGTTGCAGCTGCCGACCAAACGGCTTTCGTCTTCGAGCACGAACTGCTCGATGCCGGCGGCACGCTTTTTCAGCACGTCGATGGCCAGGCGGTTCTCGAAATCGATCTGCGCCGGCTGCCCGGTCGCGCGCTTGCCGAAGCTGGAGCCGCGGTGGTTGGCATGCCCTTCCAGGTCCAGGGCATTGCTCAACTGCGCCAGTACGTCGGTCTTGCCGGTGCCGGTCATGCCGCCCAGCACCACGAACCGACATTGCTCCACCGCCTGTTCGAGGGTGTCCAGCAGGAAGCTGCGCATAGCCTTGTAGCCGCCCAGCACTCGCGGGTAGTCGATCCCGGCTTCTTGCAGCCAGCGTTGCACGGTCTGCGAACGCAGGCCGCCGCGGAAGCAGTACAGGTAGCCGTGCGGATTGGCCTTGGCGAACGCCGCCCAGGCCGCGATCCGGCGTTCCTTGATGTCGCCTGACACCAGGCGGTGGCCCAAGGCGATGGCGGCCTCCTGGCCGTGCTGCTTGTAGCAGGTACCGACCTTCTGCCGTTCCAGGTCGTCCATCAGCGGCAGGTTGTGCACACCGGGGAAGGCGCCCTTGTCGAACTCCACCGGCGCGCGGGCGTCCATCATCGGCACATCGCCCAGGAACAACGCGCGGTAGTCGCTGCTGTTGTCACGCATCAGATCACCTCGACCGCATGGGGCAGACGTTCGACCAAACTGCCGATGGGTGCCAGTTGCAGGCCCAGTTCCGCGGCCAGGGCGACGAACTCGGCTTCACCGGCGGCGCTGACCGCGACCAGCAAGCCGCCGCTGGTCTGCGGGTCGCAGAGCAGGTCCCGCTGCTCATCGGTCAGGGCAGCGATGCGTTCGCCGTAGCTTTCGAAATTGCGTTGGGTGCCGCCGGGCACGCAGCCCTCGCGCAGGTAGTGATCGATGCCGGGCAGGCGCGGCACGGCGGCGTAGTCCAGGCGTGCGGTGAGCTGCGCGCCATCGGCCATCTCGACCAGGTGCCCGAGCAGTCCGAAACCGGTGACGTCGGTCATGGCGCTGACCCCGGCCAGTTTGCCGAAGCGACTGCCGGGCTTGTTCAGGGTGCACATCCAGTCGCGGGCCACGCCGACGTCTTCGTCGCGCAGCCTGGATTTCTTCTCGGCGGTGGTGAGGATGCCGATGCCCAGCGGCTTGGTCAGGTACAGGCGGTCGCCGACCTGGGCGGTGTCGTTGCGCTTCATGTGGCGCTTGTCGACCAGGCCGGTCACCGCAAGGCCGAAGATGGGTTCGGGGGCGTCGATCGAATGCCCGCCGGCCAGCGGAATGCCGGCGGCGTCGCACACCGCGCGGCCGCCGCGGATCACTTCGCGAGCCACTTCCGGGGGCAGCAGGTTGACCGGCCAGCCGAGAATGGCGATGGCCATCAACGGATCGCCGCCCATGGCGTAGATGTCGCTGATCGCGTTGGTGGCCGCGATGCGTCCGAAATCGAACGGGTCGTCGACGATGGGCATGAAGAAATCGGTGGTGGACACCACCCCGCGTTCCTCGTCGATCGCGTACACCGCAGCGTCGTCGCGCGAGGCATTGCCGACCCACAGCTTGGGGTCCAGGTTCTGCGCGCCGCTGCCGGCCAGGATCACTTCCAGGACCTTGGGCGAGATCTTGCAGCCGCAACCGGCACCATGGCTGTATTGGGTCAAACGGATGGGCGAATTCATGGCAGCCTTCTCGAGGTCCGGGAAACAGGCTGCGAAGTCTATCAAAGCTGGCCTTTCCTGCAGTGACTCTTATAATCGCGCCACCTCTATCCTTGCGTACCGGGCCTCGCCCGCGCGCCTTGCGCCACCTTTCGGAGACCCACCATGTTCAAGCGCTCCCTGTCACTGGTTGCCGGCCTTGCCTTGTGCGCCAGCGCGGTCACCAGCTTCGCCGCCGACGTTCTGCGGGTGTCCGCCATCCCCGACGAGGCGCCCACCGAACTGCTGCGCAAGTTCAAGCCGCTGGGTGCGTACCTCGAGCAGCAGACCGGCATGAAGGTCGAGTTCGTGCCAGTGGCCGACTACCCGGCGGTGGTCGAGGCGCTGGCCACCGATCGTCTGGACATGGCCTGGCTGGGCGGCTTCACCTTCGTCCAGGTCAACCAGAAAACCGGCAACGCCATTCCCCTGGTGCAGCGTGAGCAGGATGCCCAGTTCACCAGCAAATTCATCACCAGCGACCCGAACGTCAAATCGCTGGCCGACCTCAAGGGCAAGAGCTTTGCCTTTGGCTCGATCTCGTCGACGTCCGGCAGCCTGATGCCGCGCTATTTCATGCTGCAGGACAACATCAAGCCGGAAACCTATTTCAGCCGCGTCGCCTACTCGGGTGCCCATGACGCCACCGCAGCGTGGGTGCAGGCAGGCAAGGTCGATGCCGGCGTGCTCAATGCCAGCGTCTGGCAGAAGCTGGTCGACAGTGGCAAGGTCGACACCGACAAGGTCAAGGTGTTTGCCACCACGCCGACCTACTTCGATTACAACTGGACCGTGCGCGGCACCCTCGACCCGGCGCTGGCGGAAAAGCTCAAGCAGGCGTTCCTTGCCCTCGACCCGGCCAAGCCCGCGGACAAGGCGATCCTCGACCTGCAGGCAGCCAGCCGCTTCATCCCCACCAAGCCTGAGAACTACAAGGGCATCGAGGACGCCGCCCGCGCTGCCGATCTGTTGAAATGACCCTGCGCCTGACGGCCGTCGACCTGCGCCACCGCAACGGAGTGCAGGCCCTGCGCGACGTGCATCTGAACATCGCCGCCGGGGAGCGCGTGGCGATCATCGGTCCGTCGGGCGCCGGCAAGTCCAGCTTGCTGAATGTACTGGCGACCGCCCTGCAGCCCAGCGCGGGCGAGCTGGCGGTGCTGGGCGTGCAGCCCTGGCAGCTGAGCAGTCGCGCGCGACAGCGCCTGCGCGCGCGCATCGGTCTGATCCATCAGGCCCCGCCGCTGCCGCCCCGGCAACGGGTGGTCACGGCGGTGCTGGCCGGCAAGCTGGGGCAATGGGGGCTGGGCAAGAGCCTGCTCAACCTCCTGCATCCGGTGGACATTGCCGGCGCCCGTGCGCTGCTGGCGCGGCTGGACCTGGACGACAAGCTGTTCGCCCAATGCCAGCAGCTGTCGGGCGGGCAATTGCAGCGCGTTGGCATCGCTCGCGCCCTGTACCAACAGCCAGCGCTGTTGCTGGCCGACGAGCCGGTCTCGGCGATGGACCCCAGGCTGGCCCGGCATACCCTGGACCTGCTCTGCCAGCACGCCAGCGAACAGCGCGTCACCCTGGTGGCCAGCCTGCACACGGTGGAGCTGGCATTGGCCTGCTTCCCACGAATCATCGGCGTGCGCGACGGCCGGATCGCCTTCGACCTGAGCGCTGCCGAAGTCACCGCACAGCGCCTGGATGACCTGTATGCCAACGCGCAGCTGAGCCCTGCCCCCACGTCAGCGGACACCGCGACGCCCTGGCTGCCGCGATGCTGAGTCGACACCAACGCGATCCGGCCGCTCTGCCGCGGCTGCTGCTGGCCGCGCTGGCGGTGCTGTTGCTGTGGCCCGGCATCCGTCTGGCCGAGCTGAACCCAGGCGTGCTGTTCGATCCAGCCGTCAGTCGATCCACCGGTGCCTTCCTGGCCGGTTTCTGGCCGCCGGCCCATGACCAGGACTTTCTGGCGCTGCTGTGGGACGCGACCTTGCAGACCTTGGCCATCGCCACCGCGGGCATGTTTCTGGCGCTGGTGCTTGCGGTGCCCGCCAGCCTGCTGGCCAGCCGCGCCTTGTCGCTGTCGGCGGCCAGCATCGGCGCTCGCCCTGGCTGGCCGGGCACCTGCGTGCGCTGGCCGGTGCGTGGCGTGCTGATCTTTCTGCGCAGCGTGCCGGAGATCGTCTGGGCCTTGCTGTTCGTTCGCGCCGTGGGCCTGGGCCCGACCGCCGGTGTGCTGGCGATTGCCATCACCTACGCGGGGATGCTCGGCAAGGTGTATGCCGAAATCTACGAGTCGGTCGATCAACGTCCGGCGCAGGCCCTGATGCGTGCGGGCGCCGGGCGCCTGGCCGCGTTCGCCTATGGCACGCTTCCGGCCGCTGCCGCCGAACTGATGTCGTACACCGTATACCGCTGGGAGTGCGCGGTGCGCGCCTCGGTGGTGATGGGCTTCGTCGGCGCCGGTGGGCTGGGCCAACAGATCGACCTGTCGATGCGCATGTTCGCTTCGGCCGAAGTGGCCAGCATCCTGCTGACGTTCATCGTGCTGGTGCTGTTCGCCGACCTGCTCAGCCGGGTGCTGCGAGGGCGTTTCACATGAGGCGCCTGGGCAATGCGGCGCTGGTACTGGCCATCATCCTGGCGGTAGTCGCCTCCTTCGCCTATCTGGGCCTGAACCCATTCAACCTGGGCGATGCCGACAGCCTGGGTCACATGGCCCGTTACGCGGCGCGCTTCCTGTCTCCGGATTTCACCGCCGCACACCTGTGGGCCGTGGGCCATGCCTCACTGGAAACGCTGGCGATGTCGGCGCTGGGCACGTTGCTGGCCGCGATCGCCGCCTTGCTGCTGGCCATTCCCGCCGCCGGCCGATTGGGCTGGCCGATGCAGGGTTTTGCCAAGCTGCTGCTCAATGCCTTGCGTGCAGTACCCGAACTGGTCTGGGCGGTGCTGATGGTGCTGGCCGCCGGGCTTGGACCCAACGCTGGTACCCTGGCGCTGGCCTTGCACACGGCCGGGGTGCTCGGCCGGCTGTTTGCCGAAGCGCTGGAAAACACCCCGCCCGAACCTGCCAACGCGATCCGTCTGCAAGGCGGCAACGCCTGGCTGGCGTTCTGCTACGGGACCCTGCCCAACCTCTGGCCACAGCTGCTGGCCTATACCCTGTACCGCTGGGAAAACAACATTCGCATGGCCAGCATTCTCGGCTTCGTCGGCGCCGGCGGGCTGGGACAGATGCTCTATGTCAGCCTCAGTCTGTTCCAGGAAGCGCGCGCCAGCACGCTCATTCTGGCCATGCTGCTGCTCGTGCTGGGGGTGGATGCCCTGAGTGGCTGGATGCGCCAGCGCTGGATTCGTCACTAGCTAGTGTCTAGCAGCCACCCGCCTGTCGGCAACGGCTGAGCTCACGCGCGGCTTTCGCCATTAGTCGCGTTGACAAGATCGTCAAGAGCTGTCGATAATCCGAACCAAGTCATACGACAACAGATGACAAAAACAATAACGACAAAGGACTCGCTCATGACAGGCATTCACACCGTCCAGAATCCCTTCAATCGCCTTCTCCTGACCGGCGCCGCCGGCGGTCTGGGGAAGGTGCTTCGAGAAAGTCTGAAACCCTTCGCCCGCACCCTGCGGCTCTCCGATATCGTCCCTCTTCCCGCCTCCACCGACACCCGTTCCGACACCTCCGAAGAATTCCAGTTGTGCGATCTCGCCGACAAGCAGGCCGTGCACGAACTGGTACAAGGCGTGGACGCCATCGTGCATTTCGGCGGCGTATCGACGGAGCATGCTTTCGAAGACATCCTCGGCCCCAATATCTGCGGGGTCTTTCACATCTACGAAGCAGCACGCCGGCATGGCGTCAAGCGCGTAGTATTCGCCAGCTCCAATCATGTGATCGGTTTCTACAAGCAGGACGAGACCATCGATGCCCATTCGCCGCGGCGTCCGGACAGCTACTACGGGCTGTCCAAGTCCTACGGCGAGGACCTGGCCACCTTCTACTTCGATCGCTACGGCATCGAAACCGTCAGCATCCGCATCGGCTCCTCGTTCCCCGAGCCGGCCAACCGCCGAATGATGAGCACCTGGCTGAGTTTCGACGACCTGACCCGCCTCATCGAACTGAGCCTGTTCACCCCGAATGTGGGCCACACCGTGGTCTACGGCGCTTCGGCCAACCGCGATGGGTGGTGGGACAACCGCTATGCCGCGCACTTGGGCTTCGCCCCCAAGGACAGCTCGGAAGTCTTCCGCGACAAGATCGACGCGCAACCGATGCCCGCCGCCGATGATCCGGCCATGGTCTATCAGGGTGGCGCCTTCGTCGCTGCCGGGCCGTTTGGCGACAACTGAATCCTTTGCGACACCAAAACAACAACAACGCTGGAGTTATCCATGGATTTCAAACGCACGTTACTCGTAGCAGCACTCCCGCTCGCCTTCTGCCTGTCCGGGCTGGCGCAGGCCGCGATCAACATCAAGTTCGCCGAAGTGCACCCGGCCGGCTATCCGCCGGTGGTGGCCGAGCAGGACATGGGCAAGAAGCTCGTAGAACAGAGCAATGGCGAGATCACCTTCAAGATGTTCGCCGGTGGTGTGCTGGGCTCCGAGAAAGAAGTGGTCGAGCAGGTCCAGAGCAACGCCGTGCAGATGACCCGGGTCAGCCTGGGTATCGTCGGCCCGGTGGTGCCCGACGTGAACGTGTTCAACCTGCCGTTCATCTTCCGTGATCAGGCGCACATGCGCAGCATCATCGATGGCGAGATCGGTCAGGAGATTCTCGACAAGATCACCAATTCCCAATTCAACCTGGTCGCCCTGGCCTGGATGGATGGCGGCACGCGCAACCTCTACACCAAGAAGCCAGTGCGGCAGATCGCCGACCTCAAGGGCATGAAGATCCGGGTGCAGGGCAACCCGGTGTTCATCGACACCATCAACGACATGGGCGGCAACGGCATCGCCATGGCCACCGGCGAGATTTTCAGCGCCCTGCAGACCGGGGTGATCGACGGCGCGGAGAACAACCCGCCGACCATGCTCGAACACAACCACTACCAGAACGCCAAGTTCTACACGCTGACCGAGCACCTGATCCTGCCCGAACCCATCGTGATGTCGAAACTGCTCTGGAACAAGCTCAGCCCAGAGCAACAGGCACTGGTGAAGAAGCTTGCCCGCGAGGCGCAGATGGAAGAGCGCGTGCTGTGGGACAAGAAATCCAGCGAAGCGGAAGCCAAGCTCAAGGCCGGTGGCGTGGAGTTCATCACCTTGACGCCTGAGCAGAAGAAGGCCTTCTACGACGCCACTCAACCGGTGCGGGACAAGTACGGCGCGCCGTACAAAGAGCTGATCACCCGCATCGAAGCCGTCAAGTAAGCCTGTCCGTCAACACCAAGGGGGAGCCGGCAGTCGCCCGCTCCCCCGCCGCTGGGTGAGCCTCATGAAAAACACTGTGCTGCGTTTGAACGACTTGCTGTACCGGGTCTGCATCGGGATCGCCGGCTTGTCGGTCCTGACCATGACCCTGATCATTCCATGGGGCATCTTCACCCGCTACGCGCTGGGCAGTGGTTCCAGCTGGCCGGAGCCGGTGGCGATCCTGCTGATGGTGGTATTCACCTTTTTCGGCGCGGCGGCCAGCTACCGCGCCGGCGCGCACATGGCCGTGGCCATGGCGGTGGAACGCCTGCCGGCGCAGGCGCGGCGGGTGGCGGCGGTGGCCGTGCAGATCCTGATGGCGGTGGTCGCGCTGTTCATGATCGTCAAGGGCTTCACGCTGTGTGCCAACACCTGGAACCAATACCTGGGTGAAATTCCTTCCCTGCGAGTGGGTATTTCCTACTTGCCCATCCCGCTTGGCGGCATCGTGACCCTGGTGTTCATCCTGGAAAAGCTCTTCCTGGGTGACCAGAGCCACCGCGCCGTGATGCGGTTCGACGTCGTAGAAGCCAGTGAAGGTGCTGCGTAAATGGATGCTCTCATACTGTTGGGCAGCTTCATCGCCCTGATCCTGGTGGGGATGCCGGTGGCCTATGCGCTGGGCCTGTCGGCCTTGATCGGGGCCTGGTGGATCGAGATTCCGGCCGACGCGCTGATGATCCAGATCGCCGGTGGGGTCAACAAGTTCTCGTTGCTGGCCATTCCGTTCTTCGTGCTCGCCGGTGCGATCATGGCCGAGGGCGGCATGTCGCGACGGCTGGTGGCCTTCGCCGGCGTGCTGGTGGGGTTCGTGCGCGGTGGACTGTCGCTGGTCAACATCGTCGCCTCGACCTTTTTCGGCGCCATCTCCGGCTCGTCCGTGGCCGACACCGCCTCGGTGGGTTCGGTGCTGATTCCGGAAATGGAGCGTGCAGGTTATCCGCGCGATTTCTCTACGGCGGTGACGGTCAGCGGCTCGGTACAGGCTCTGCTCACGCCGCCCAGCCACAACTCGGTGCTGTACTCGCTGGCCGCTGGCGGCTCGGTGTCGATCGCCTCGCTGTTCATGGCCGGGGTCATGCCGGGGCTGTTGCTCAGCGCGGTGATGATGGGCCTGTGCATGATCTTTGCGCGCAAGCGCAACTATCCCAAGGGCGAAGTGATCCCGATGCGCCAGGCGCTGAAGATCGCCGGTGAAGCGCTGTGGGGACTGATGGCGCTGGTGATCATTCTCGGCGGTATTCTGTCGGGCGTGTTCACCGCGACCGAGTCGGCGGCCATCGCCGTGCTCTGGTCGTTCTTCGTGACCATGTTCATCTACCGCGACTACAAATGGCGCGATCTGCCCAAGCTGATGCATCGGGCGGCACGGACCATTTCCATCGTGATGATTCTGATCGGCTTCGCTGCCAGCTTCGGCTACATCCTGACGCTGATGGAAATCCCGATGAAGATCACCACGGCGTTCCTGACCCTGTCGGACAACCGCTACGTGGTGCTGATGTGCATCAACGTGATGCTGTTGATGCTCGGCACGATCATGGACATGGCGCCGCTGATTCTGATCCTGACGCCGATCCTGCTGCCCGTGGTCGTCAGCGTGGGCGTGGATCCGGTGCATTTCGGCATGATCATGCTGGTCAACCTGGGCATCGGCTTGATCACACCACCGGTGGGCGCGGTGCTGTTCGTCGGTGCGGCGATCGGCAAGGTGACCATCGAGGCTACGGTGAAGGCCTTGCTGCCGTTCTACCTGGCGCTGTTCGTGGTGTTGATGATGGTGACCTACATCCCCGCCATCTCGCTGTGGCTGCCGAGCGTGGTGTTGTAGATCCGATTGCTGCGGTGTGTGCGACACACCGCGGCAGTCCGTCACGCCAAAATCCCTGTAGCAGCGGCGCAAGCCTCGTCGGTGGTGCGTGCGGTCAGGCTGTTATATCGCGGCGAATTCGGACGCGGCTTGCACCGCTGCTACAGGGGTAATGCGCGGGATGTATAGGATGGGGTGGTGTTCGGCTGCCAGTCGGCACTCCCAGCGCCAGGCGTCGCGCAACATGTCTTCCAGGGTGCGTCGGGCCTGCCAGCCCAGTTCACGGCGCGCCTTGTCCGGATCGGCCCAGCATTGGGCAACATCGCCCGCGCGCCGGGGCTCGAACGCGAGCGGCACAGACACTCCGCACGTGCGCGTGAATGCATCGACCACCTGCAACACCGAATAGCCCTGCCCCGTCCCCAGGTTCCAGACCTGCACCCCGCTGCCCCCCATCAAGGCCTGCAAGGCCAGCCAGTGCCCCTCGGCCAAATCCATGACGTGCACGTAGTCACGCACCCCGGTGCCATCCACCGTGGCGTAGTCCTTGCCATAGACATGCAGCACGTCCCGCTGCCCGCTGGCCACCTGCAGCAGATAAGGCAGCAGGTTGTTGGGTACCTGCGCAGGCGCTTCGCCCAACTCACCAGAATCGTGCGCACCGATGGGATTGAAATAGCGCAGCAGCCCGACCGACCAGCGCGCATCGGACGCGGCCAGGCTGGTCATGACGTTCTCGGCCATCAGTTTGGAAAAACCGTAGGGGTTGGTTGGCAGCCCGGTTGCACAGCGTTCGTCGATGGGCATCCGCGGACTGTCGCCATAGACCGTTGCCGACGAACTGAAAATCAGCGTGAACACCCCTGCGGCGGCCATGGCCTGGCACAGGGTGATGCTGCCACCGACATTGCTGTCGTAGTAGCGCAAGGGTTCACGGACGCTTTCGCCGACCGCCTTCAACCCCGCACAGTGAATCACCGCGGTAATGGGAAAATCGGCGAACAGCGCGTCCAGTTGCGCCCGATTGCGCACATCGCCCAGGACGAAGCGGGCGCGCCGTCCGCCCAGCCTGGCGATGCGTTCCAGGCTGGTGCGCGAGCTGTTGCACAGGTTGTCGAGGATGACCACCGTCTGCCCGTGGCCCAGCAACTGCAAAACGACCTGTGCGCCGATATAACCCGTACCGCCTGTGACCAGAATCATCGTCGTCGCTCCCGGCGCCCGCAGGCACACTGGTCAAGATCAAGGGATAGCACCTGCGTGATACGACGACGGGATCAGGCCTATGAAGCTATGCCCTCGGGCCTTCTGTGGAGTTCCCATGCAGTGCCGGACGGTCACGCAGGGAAAGTTGAACGAGCGCAGCTTCGGCAGCGTCCAAAGCTTGGCAATGCACAGATCATGACCTTCCCCACCTGGCCTGTTCATTGCCGCGCACAATCCATACGGGTGGCGTCGAAGCTCAGTCTCCGCTGACTTCAGTCCCGATTCAGGCTCTGAAACAAGGACACCCCCATGAACGATGTGGCGCCGAACGGCTCTACCCCCGCTGCTCATTCCCGCGCCCTGCGCGATCCTGCGCCCACCCGCCGGCCGCTCATGCTGTGTCTGTCCCATCTGCGCTGGGGCTTCGTCTACCAGCGCCCGCAGCACGTCATGTCACGCCTGGCGCAAGGCTATGACGTGCTGTTCTTCGAAGAGCCAGTGTTCGCTGACCATGTCGAGCCGCAGTTGCTGACCAGCCAGCCCACCCAGGGCGTGACCGTGCTGGTCCCGCAATTGCCTGCCGGTGTGCCCCACGAACGGGTTATCGCCTTGCAACGCGAACTGCTCGATGCCTACCTGGCCGAGCATCGACACGATGAATTGCTGCTGTGGTACCTGACGCCGATGAGCCTGGCGTTCACCGACCACCTGCAGGCCCAGGTGACGATCTTCGATTGCATGGACGAGCTGTCGGCGTTCATGGGCGCGCCACCGGAGCTCATTGAAAGGGAACGTCAACTGCTGGCGCGTGCCGACGTGGTGTTCACCGGCGGGCACAGCCTGTGGGAGGCCAAGCGCCACCAACACGCCAACGCCCACGCCATGCCCAGCAGCGTCGACATCGCCCACTTTGCCCAGGCCCGAGAGCTGCTTCCTGATCCGACCGACCAGGCGGCGATCGGCCATCCGCGCCTGGGCTTTTTCGGGGTAATCGACGAGCGCTTCGACATCCAGCTGGTCGATGAACTGGCCCGACAGCGGCCGCAGTGGCAGATCGTGCTGATCGGCCCGGTGGTCAAGATCGACCCGCAGACCCTGCCGCGACGCGCCAACATTCACTACCTGGGCGGCAAGAATTACAGCGACTTGCCGCGGTATCTGGCTGGCTGGGAAGTCGCTTTGATGCCCTTCGCCATCAATGCCTCCACGCGCTTCATCAGTCCGACCAAGACCCCCGAATACCTCGCCGGTGGACGTCCGGTGGTGTCCACGCCGATCACCGACGTGATCAACGATTACGGTGACAGCGGGGTCGTGACCATTGCCGACACACCGGCTGCCTTCATCGCCGCGGTAGAACATGCCCTGGGCGCCGAGGCACGCGACAGCGTGCTGGCCCAGGCCGATGCAGCATTGAACGGCATGTCGTGGGACAAAACCTGCGCGGCCATGAAGGAGCAGATCGAATGCCTCAGGTAAACCTCGAAAGCGCCAGCCGCGGCCCGTCCGCCCATGGCGACGGCCGTCCCTACGACTATGTGGTGGTGGGCGCCGGTTTTGCCGGCAGTGTCATTGCCGAGCGCCTGGCCGAAGGGCTTGGCCTGAACGTGCTGGTGATCGACCGACGCGAACACATCGGCGGCAACGCCTACGACCACCTGGATGCAGCCGGCGTGATGGTCCACCGCTACGGGCCGCACATCTTTCACACCAATGCCCAGCGCATCGTCGACTACCTGTCGCGCTTCACCCAGTGGCGCCCCTACGAGCACCGAGTGCTGGCACAGGTCGACGATCATCTGGTGCCGATTCCGATCAACCTCACTACCCTCAACACGCTGTTCGGCCTGCAGATGGATGAGGCTCAGGCCGAACGCTTTCTGGCCGAGCGCGCACAGCCGGTGGAGTGCATCCGCACCTCCGAGGACGTGGTGATCAATCAGATCGGCCAAGAGCTTTACCAGAAGTTCTTCCAGGGCTACACCCGCAAGCAATGGGGCCTGGACCCGTCGCAGCTGGACAAGTCGGTGACCTCGCGCATCCCCACGCGCACCAACGAGGATGACCGCTACTTCACCGACAGCTTCCAGGCCATGCCGCTGGACGGTTACACCCGCATGTTCGAGAACATGCTCGACCACCCGCGTATCGACGTGCTGCTGGACACCGATTTCGCCCAGGTTCGCGAGCAGCTGTCCTACGCTCAGCTGATCTACTGCGGCCCGGTGGATGAGTATTTCGGCTTCCGTCTGGGCCGCCTGCCCTACCGTTCGCTGCGCTTCGAGCACAAGACGTTGCAGCAATCCCAGCTGCAAGCGGTGGCCGTGGTCAATTACCCGGACGAAGCGGTGCCCTACACGCGCATCACCGAATACAAGCACCTGACCGGGCAGCAACACCCGCAGACCAGCATCACCTACGAGTACCCGTGCGCCGAAGGCGACCCCTACTACCCCATCCCACGGGCCGAAAACGCCGCGCTGTATCAACGCTACAAGGCGCTGGCGGACGAAACGCCGGGGGTCACCTTTCTCGGGCGACTGGGCACCTACAAGTACTACAACATGGATCAGGTAGTCGGTCAGGCGCTGGCGCTGTACCAGCGAATCGAGCAGGCGGGTGCGCCCGTCCCCGGTGCGACGGCTGCCGTGGAACTGCTCGACGAGCGCGGCGCTTGAGCGCGTGTGGCCTGTTCGACACGTTCATCATGGCCGGTTACGAATGCGCCGCTCAGCGGCGACGCGATGGCGAACGAGTCGATGTCCAGGTCAGCACCGGGCATCAACGCTGGGCGGCTGAAGATTATCGACAGTTGCGGTTCGATGGTATCGGCTGCGTCCGGGATGGCCTGCGCTGGCACGAGATCGAACGGCGTTGCGGGCACTACGACTGGAGCAGTTTCCTACCCCTGCTGCGCGCGGCGCGTGAGTGCAATCTGCAAGTGGTGTGGGATTTCTGTCATTACGGCTATCCCGACGGACTGGACATCTGGCGGCCGGAATTCGTCGAGCGCTTTGCCCGCTTTGCCGGTGCCGCAGCGCGGCTGATGGTCGATGAGGGTTTCGAGGTGCCCTTTTGCTCCCCAGTCAACGAGATGTCGTTCTGGAGCTGGGCCGGCGGCGACGTCGGCTATTTCAACCCTGGCGCCCATGGTCGTGGGCTGGAGCTCAAGCACCAGTTGGTGCGGGCCAGCATCGAGGCCATCGAGGCGATTCGTACGCACGCGCCCCAGGCGCGCTTCGTGCAGTGCGATCCATTGATTCACATCGTGCCCGATTCGCCGCGCGCCGTGGACCAGGAGCGCGCCGAGGGTCATCGGCTGGCGCAGTTCCAGGCCTGGGACATGCTCGCCGGGCGCCAGTGGCCGGGGCTGGGCGGCTGCGAGGGGTATCTGGACATCATCGGGGCCAATTTCTACCCGCAGAACCAGTGGCGACAGAACGGCGAACGGATCCTGCTGGGGCATCCCGAGTTCCGCCCGCTGGCGGGGTTGCTGGCTGAACTGAATCGGCGCTATGGCCGACCCATCCTCCTGGCCGAAACCGGCGCCGAGGCGGATGCGCGAGGGCCGTGGCTGGAATACGTGGGTGAACAACTGGCGCTGGCGATTGCGCGTGGCGTCGATGTTCAGGGGCTGTGCTGGTATCCGTTCCTGGACTATCCCGGTTGGGACGATGGCCGCTACTGCCCCGCCGGTGTGTACGGCGCAGCCGACGGTGAAGGCTCACGGGCCCCCTATCATCCGTTGCGGGTGCAATTGCAAACGCTGGAGCGCTTGCACGGTCGCCGTCCATAAACCGCTGCGTCCCACCCACACATCCGCAGCGCCCCCGGACGCGGCTCGCGCCGCTGCTACAAAAATTTCGTATGCCGTACCAGACGCGTCACGCGGATGTGCGGAACGCGCATGCCGCCCCCGAGCCGCGTCCGGCCGCACCGCGTAATACCTGCCGGAACGCATGCCGCCCCCAAGGCACGCACAACCCCTGTAGCAGCGGCGCAAGCCGCGTCCGGCCGCACCGCGCAATACCTGACGGATCAGATGCGGAACCCACCCACCAGCTGCTGCAATCGTGCGGCTTCCTGTTCCAGCGCCGTACAGGCGCTCAGGGTGGCTTCCAGGTTACTGACGCCCTGCTGGTTGAGCAGGTTGATCTCGCTGATGTCCAGGTTCAACGTCTCCACCACCGCTGTCTGCTCTTCGGTCGCCGTGGCCACGGACTGGTTCTGGCCATCAATTTCACCGATGCGCTCGGTCACGGTGGTCAGGCGCACGCCGGCCTGCTCGGCGACTACCATGCTGTGGGCACTCTGCCGCTGGCTTTCCTGCATCAACGCCACGGCATCGCGCGAGCCGCCCTGCAGCTCCTCGATCATCTGCTGAATCTGCTGCGCCGAGCTCTGCGTGCGGCTGGCCAGGGAGCGCACCTCGTCGGCCACCACGGCAAACCCGCGCCCGGCTTCACCGGCGCGCGCCGCTTCGATAGCGGCATTGAGCGCCAGCAGATTGGTCTGTTCGGAAATTCCCCGTATCACGTCGAGGATCTGGCCGATATTGGCCGCCTTGCCGTCCAGCGCATCGATGTGCTCGCAGCTGCTGCCGATCTTCTGCGACAGCGCCTGCATCGCCTGCAGGGCCTCACCCAGCACGCTGCGACCTTCCTGGCTCTGCACACGCGCATCGCTGGCCTGCCCCGACGCATGCGCGGCGTTGCGCGCGATCTCTTCGGCGGCCGCGCCCAACTGGTTGATCGCCGCCGCCACGCTCTGGGTGCGCTGCGCCTGCACGTCGGACTGCTGCATCGACGACTGTGAAGACTCCAGCACCCGACGCGTGCCTTGGGTCAACTGCTGGGTGCTGTGCGCGACATCGCGAATCGAGCCATGGACACGTGCCACGAACGAGTTGAAGGCCGTGGCCAGCGCGCCGAATTCGTCGCGCGCCCCCACCGGCAGACGCCGGGTCAGATCCCCTTCGCCCTCGGCAATGTCGTCCATCGCGCGAGTGAGCTCGCGCAGCGGTCGCAGCAGGATCTGGATCAGCAACCCGAGCAAGGCCATGATCGCGACCACTGCCACCACCGTGGCGATGATCGCCAGATTGCGCGCCCGGGTCACCGGCGCATAGGCCTTGGCCTCGTCGATCGACAGCCCCAGGTACCATTTCACCGACGGCAGCCCTTCCACAGGCGTGAAGCTGACCAGCCGCTGCGTGCCATTCTGCGGCACCGAACTGAAACCCGGCGCCAGGCTCGGCGTGCCTTCAGTGAACACCTCGGGCAGGCGCTTGAGCACCTGTTCGGGATGACTGCTGACCAGGATCTTGCCTTCCGCATCCACCAGGAAGGCTTCGCCCAGGCCGCCGGCGTTGAGCGAGCTGATGATGGTGACCAGCGTCGACAGGTCCAGATCGCCGCCGACCACACCGGCCAGTCGGCCATCGCGCATCAGCGGTGTGGCGATGGTGATGCCCAGCTTTTTCGACGAGGCCGACATATAGGGTTCGGTCACGATCATGCCACCGGCCTTGGTC
The DNA here is from genome assembly GCF_029960215.1 of Pseudomonas sp. PS01301. Lineage (NCBI taxonomy): Bacteria > Pseudomonadati > Pseudomonadota > Gammaproteobacteria > Pseudomonadales > Pseudomonadaceae > Pseudomonas > Pseudomonas sp. PS01301. The sequence goes on from NZ_JASCPM010000054.1 coordinate 23,879, forward strand.
GCCGCCGCATACCACGGCCGCTGGCGAGGATCGTAGCCGGCCGGCAACGGGCCGTGGGGACGCTTGGTGTAGGTGCCATCGACCTCACCCAGGTAGGTGAGGTCGAAGTTGTCGGTGTACAGCTTCTGCTCGAGCAGGCCGGTCAGGCCTTCTGCGCTGCGATCGCGGGCCAGGACTTGAGCCTGGCTGTCGATCAGCTTGATGCGCGCGTCGAGCCAATAGGCAACGTTGCCGGCCGTGACGCGACCGGTTTCGGTCAGCGAAGCACGCAGGCTCTGGTCGATGGCCTGGCGTTGCAGGTAGGCATTGAAACCGGCGAAGGCGGCCAGGGCCGCCGTCACGACCAGAGCGGCGGCCAGCAGGATTTTATGGCTGAATTTCAGGTGTTTGATCAAGGGTCGAATACCGGCAGGAGAGAAGAAGCAGCGTCAACGGATACCGCCGTGCTATCGGCTCGCTTCTGTGCTTCTTGAATGACCGGCTCAGCCCGTTGGCAAACTGATGGAACGCAGCAGCGCATCGAAGCTGGCACCCTCGAGCGGGCGGCTCAGGTAGTAGCCCTGGCCTTCGTCGCAGGCCACGGAGTCGAGCAACTTGAGATGTTCCAGGGTTTCCACACCTTCGGCGGTTACCGTCAGCGACAAGGCCCGGCCCAGGCCGATCACGGCCTCAATGATGGCCAGGTCCGTCTGGCTCTCGCCGAGTCGGCTGACGAAGCTGCGATCGATCTTGAGCCCATCGAAGGGGAAGGAGCGCAGATAGCTCAACGATGAGTAGCCGGTACCGAAATCATCCATGGCCAGGCGCACGCCCAGTGCCTTGAGGCTGCGCATCAGTATCAGGGCATTGTCGGCATCTTCCAGCATGACGCTTTCGGTGACCTCCAGTTCGAGCCTGTTCGCGGCCAGCCCAGAGCGCTGCAATGCCGCCTTGACCCGCTCGACCAACTGCCCGCTCTGAAACTCCCTGGACGATACGTTGACCGACACGAACAGCGTTTCGGGCCATTGGCTGGCCTGCCTGCAGGCGGCGTCCATCACCCATTCGCCCACGGCAGTGATCAATCCCACCTCCTCGGCGATGGGTATGAACGCATCGGGCGCCAGCAGTCCGCGCTGGGGGTGTTGCCAGCGTACCAAGGCCTCGGCCCCGACCATGCGCCCGTCGGCAATGCGAAAGCGCGGCTGGTATTCCAGACGCAATTCGCCATGTTTGACCGCATAGCGCAGATCGCCTTCGAGGCGGCGACGCTCGACGATTCGCGCGTTCATGTCACCGTCATAGAAACGCCAGGTACCGCGCCCACTGGCCTTGGCCTCGTACAGCGCGATGTCGGAATAGCGCAACAGTTCGGGCGCATGTGCGGCATCCCCCGGAGACACGGCGATGCCAATGCTGGCGCTGACATGAATCTCCTGCTCGTCGACGTCGATCACTTGCTCGATCAAGTCGATCAGCCGTCGACACAAGGCTTCGATCTCCTGATGCCCGACCATGCCCGACACGACCATGACGAATTCGTCACCGCCGACCCGGGCGACGATGTCCTGGCTGCGCACGCACTGCCTGATGCGGGCGCCGATTTCGTGCAGCACCAGGTCGCCGGTGGCGTGTCCGAGCAGATCGTTGACGGGCTTGAAGCGATCCAGGTCGATGGTCAGCATCACCAAGGGCTGGCTGGCGGCCAGGGCATTTTCGAGGCGGCTTTCCAGATAGTCGCGCAGCTGGCTGCGGTTTGGCAGCCCGGTCAACACGTCATGCCGCGAAAGGTACTCGACCCGTCGCCGGGCCTCGATCTCCTCGGTAACATCGGTGGCGGTGCCGCGAAACCCTTGGGTACCGCTGGTGCGTGCGGCAATCCTGGCTGTGCGTTGCTGCAGGTGCTTGTCGACATAGCTGCATTCGGTGACCAGGTTGCTCTGCCCGACATTGCTGCGCAGCCGGTCCAGCAAGGTGCCGTCGGGCAGGTCGACGAGTTCGTCCAGCGAAGTTCCCAACAGCTGCGCCTTGTCCAGCCCGGTGACGGCTTCGAAACGGTCGGACAAGTAGGTGAAGCGCCCCTCGCAGTCGGCCTCCCAGATCCAGTCGGAGCTGGCCTCGGCGACATCGCGAAAGCGTGACTCGCTCAGCGTCAGCGCCGCCTGGCTGGTGCGCAGCAATTCGTGACTGCTGTCCAAGGCACGGGCCGCCCGGGTATTGCGGCGCAACATGACCCAGGTCATGCCGAAAATGATCAGCGTCGCCAGAATGATCAGCGGCAGCACCACAATGATCATCTGCCGCCCGGGCCGGGTGGCATCCCACTGCAGATCGAAGTGCGTACCGTGCTCGCCCGTCAGTTCTGCGTGAGCGACCGCAGGGTCATCGGCCCGGCCCAGGCGTACTCCGCGCAAACCCATGTTGGCGCCCAGCTCCTCGAGGCGCCGCGGATCGAGTCGGTTGACCACGAGCATGACCGATGGCGGCCGGTCGTCGGCCTGCACGGTAGGATCGGTACTGGGCGTGATGGCTGCTGCCACGACCAGCGCCGGCGTGCCGGCCAGGCTGGTCAGTGTTGTGAAGACCTTTTCGTCATCGGCGAGCGCGCGGGCTTCGGCCACCCACTCGTCGACAGAGCGCCCCAGCCACTGCGCCGCTGCCACGGTCTCGTAGCGGCCTTCGATCACCGCATAGACGGAGCGGCCACTCGGGCCGATGACAAAAGCCGCTTCATAGCCAAAATCATCGTACAGCGCGGGGCCGAAGTTCTCCCGCACGAAGGCCCACTCCATGTCGACCTTCAGGTGCAGATGCCGATACGCCTCACCCCAGAACGAGTAATCCTTGATGGTCAGTTGCAGGAGCCGGCGTTCGGCCTCGATGCTTTTTTGTATCAGTGACTGCCCTTGGGCCTGCTCTGCACGATCCAGGCCGTGGGCGAAATACAGTGACAGCGAGACCGCCAGCGCGAAGACCACGGCAAGGCTGGCACAGAACGTGACCAACGACGCCTGTGCCAGGGAAGTGCTGCTCGCTGGCTGGGCAGGCGAGGCAGGAGAACTGAAGCTGGACTTGAGCATGGATGGCCTGGAGAAGAGTACTGCGCAGCTGATACGGGGTGTATCGGCCGCCCTCGAGCTTCCATGAACACAGGGGCGCTTCAGGAGAAGCGCTTTCTGTGAAACCTGCTCATTGTGGGCTCAGCCTTCCTGTGGGCTCAGCCTTTCTGTGGGAGCAGCCGTCCTGTGGACTCAGCCTTCCTGTGGGAGCAGCTTTTCTGTGGGAGCAGCTTTTCTGTGAGAGCAGCTTTTCTGTGGGAGCAGCTTTTCTGTGGGAGCAGCTTTTCTGTGGGAGCAGCTTTTCTG
>NZ_JASCPM010000055.1:0-26673 GCF_029960215.1 Pseudomonas sp. PS01301
CTGCTACAGGGGGTGGGTACCGCGGGGCGGCAATTTTGGTGCTTCTGTAGCAGCGGCGCGAGCCGCGTCGGCGGTGCATGCGGTGTAACTGGATGAACCCGGCGTCGGTCAAACCGCTTGAAGCGTGTTGTTCAGCACAACCGTGCTTCTGTAGCAGCGGCGCGAGCCGCGTCGGCGGTGCATGCGGTGTAACTGGAGGAACCCGGCGTCGATCAAACCGCTCGACGCGTGTTGTTCAACACAACAGTACTTCTGTAGCAGCGGCGCGAGCCGCGTCGGCGGTGCATGCGGTGTAACTGGATGAACCCGGCGTCGGTCAAACCGCTTGACGGGTATTGTTCAGCACAACCGGGCGCATCCAGCTCAGGTCCAGCGCCAATGCATGGCATTGCTCGTCGAGGGTCGCCTGCGCAAGCGGCTCCGACGTCTGGGCCAATTGCCAATCCAGTTCGGCGATCGGCAGGTGCAGCGCACGTGGGGCTGGTGCCGGGCCTGGGTTGGATGCCTCGGTCCCAAGGCTCAGCACCAGCGGCCGAACCCAACGGCTGTCGAACGCCAGGTGAGCCTGCTGCGCCAGCACGTCTTCTTCGGGCAATGGCTCAGCGGCCTTGTCCAGCAGGGTCAGGTCCAGCTCGGCCTTGGGCAGGAACAGCGGCTCGGGCGGTTTGACTTCGGTCTCGCGGACATCGCACAAGCGTTGCATGAGAATGTGCGCCAGAATCTCGCTCCCGGCGCTGGGTTCGTTCGCCGATTCGCTTGCGCTGGCTGCAGACGCTTGTCCCTGCGGTTGCCCTTCGCCATGCTCGGTCAATGCCTGGGCGAAGAAGTCCTGCCACAGCGCGCTCGCAGCACCCAGGGTCTGGATGTTGTGCTGGCTGAAGTCGCCGGTGGGCGAAATGTAACCTGGCGCTGTGGAATTGATGACGGACATGGCACTCGGCACGCTTGGGCTCTGGCAAAATGCCTGGCAAAGTTCTTATCGGCGGCATACGCCGATCTTTTAGCCTTTCGATACAGGAATCTTCAGTGGAGCAGCAAGCAGGTGGTCGCATCCAGGTTCAGGCGCAGAACGAGGCCTGCGAATCGCAAGCCGAACGGTGGGCAAAACGCCTGGAGCTGCCTCGCCAGTTGGCCGACGCCGATTTCACCCTGGAGGTCGGCGAAAGCGGCCTGCAATTGCAGCAACTGGGCGCGGATGCACCAGGCCCCGTGCGGGTCGATTTCGTCGAAGGCGCCGTGGCCCATCGGCGACTGTACGGCGGCGGCAGTGGCCAGATGATTGCCAAGGCCGTGGGCGTGCAGCCCGGTGTGCGGCCGCGGGTACTGGATGCCACGGCGGGCCTGGGCAAGGATGCCTTCGTGCTGGCCAGCCTGGGCTGCGACATGAGCCTGGTGGAGCGCCAGCCGATCATCGCCGCGTTGCTCGAGGACGGTTTGGAACGCGCCCAGAATGACCCGGAGGTGGGGGCCATCGTCGCACGGATGCGGCTGCTCAAGGGTAACTCGATCGAGGTCATGCAGCAGTGGCAGGGTGATGCCCCCCAGGTGATCTACCTGGATCCGATGTTTCCCCATCGGGAAAAAAGCGCGCTGGTAAAGAAGGAAATGCGCCTGTTCCGTCCGCTGGTGGGCGATGACATGGATGCACCGGCTCTGCTGGCCGCCGCCATGGCGCTGGCCACCCACCGAGTGGTGGTCAAGCGACCGCGCAAGGCACCGTGCATCGAGGGCAGCAAACCCAGTCATGCCCTGGAAGGCAAGTCCAGTCGCTACGATATCTACCCGAAGAAAGCGCTCAAGCCAGCATGAGAATTAGCCTTGTGCTGTAGGCATCGGCGAGCTTCCGTACCATGGCTGCGTAGGAACGGTCCTGATTTTTTCCGTGCCGGTTTTAGCCCGGCACGCTCAAATAGAATCAAGTCTCATTTGTAATGAGGCTGTATACATGTACCGTTCTACAGGAGTTTGCACGTTGCCCCGCCGTTCGGCGCTGGGCTTGGCGTTGATCGGTTGCGCCGCCGGTGCCAATGCCCATGAGGGGCATGAAGTGATGGAGCTGGACAAGCTGAGCGTGACGGGCAAGCAGGCTGCGCCGCCCTACCAGGTCCAGCGTTCGGCCTCGGCCAAGTACGCCGTGCCGTTGCTCGACGTGCCGCAAACGGTGACCGTGGTCCCGCGTCAGATTCTGCGCGAACAGAACGCCCTGGGCCTGCGCCGGGCGCTGTCCAACATCTCCGGGATTTCCTTCAACGCAGGCGAGGGCGGCGGGGGCTCGGGCGACAGCATCAATATTCGAGGCTTCAGCGCCAACGCCAATCTGCAGATCGACGGCCTGCGCGATTCTGCCCAGACCAGCCGCAGCGACCTGTTCAACCTGGAACAGGTCGAGGTCATCAAGGGGCCCAGCTCGGTGTTCGGCGGCGCCGGCACTACCGGTGGCGCCATCAACCTGATCACCAAGCTGCCGCTCGCCGACAGCTTCACCGAACTGGGCGCAGGTGTCGGCACCGATCGCTATCGCCGCCTGACCCTCGATACCAACCAGCAACTGCACGACCTCGGCGACGGTACCCTGTTTCGCCTGAACCTCATGGCCCACGAGAACCAGGTGCCGGGCCGCGACCGTATCGAACAGCAACGCTGGGGCCTGGCGCCTTCGCTGACGTTCGGGCACGGCAGCGATACACGCCTGACCCTCAGCTATTTCCACCAGAGCGATGACAACCTGCCCGACTACGGCGTGCCTGCCCGCGATGGCAAGCGTCCGTCCGGGGTCAAGACCAGCCACTATTACGGCTGGCGTAACCTGGACCAGGAACGTGCCGACACCGACAGCCTGACGGTCAAGTACGAGCACGACATCAACCCGGACTGGACCGTGCAGAACCTGACGCGACTTAGCCAGGTCGACCGCGATACCACCGTATCCGCTTCCCACGTCAAGCTCGCCAAGCTCCCAGCAGGCCGCTACCTGCCGGCGGGGCCGCAAGCCTACCGGCGCGATGTGCACACCCGTCTGGCCATGAACCAGACCAGCCTCACCGGGCACTTCGATACCTTCGGCCTGGGCCATACCCTGGTGGTCGGTGCCGAGCTGTCGCGCGAAACCTACGACCGCAAGGCCTCGGGTTATGCCGTGGAGTCTTTCTACCCGGCGAACGGCTACGAACTGGCCAACCCACCGGGCTATTGGAGCGGACCGAAGGTCAAGTCGCCCACCAGTGTGGCGCATAACATCATGGAGGATCGGGCACTGTACGTGTTCGACACCCTGGCCCTGAACGAGCAGTGGGACCTCAGCCTGGGCCTGCGTTACGACCACATGCGCGCAGAGGCCAATACCCGCTCCTCTAGCGGCGTTCGTGCACAGGCCGGTTCTACCGATGGCGTCTTCAGTCAACGCGCCGGCCTGGTCTACAAGCCCACCGAGAACGGCCGCTTCTATGTGGCCTACGGCACCTCGTTCAACCCCTCGGCCGAAAACCTGCTCACCTCCGGCGGCGGGTTATCCGAAAGCACCCATAGCCTGGAACCTGAAAAGGGCAAAACCTTGGAACTAGGGACCAAGTGGCAATTGTTCGATCAGCGTCTGCAACTCGAAGGCGCATTGTTCCGCGTGGTCAAGGACAACGTTCGCGAGCGCCTGAGCGACGGCACCAACCTGCTGGCGGGCAAGCAGCGGGTGCAAGGTGTGGAGCTGGCTGCCACCGGTAAGCTGACCGAGCAGTGGCACGTGTTTGCCAACTACACCTTGCAGAACAGCGAGACGCTCAAGTCGGTAGCTTCGCCCAAGCGTGTAGGGCAGGCGCTGAGCAATACCGCCCCGCGTTCCTTCAACCTGTGGACTGCCTATCAGCTTCCCGGCGACATCACCCTGGCCTACGGTGTGCGCCATGTCGGCAAGCGCAACCTGACATCCCAGGATCAAGCCAAGCTCGAGGCCTACTGGGTGCACGATGCCATGCTGGGTTACCAGGCCTCGGACAACCTCGAACTGCAGCTGAACCTGAGCAACCTGACCGACAAGCATTATGTCGAGCGGGTGCGTACGGTCATCGGCAGCGACACCCGCTCTTCGGCCGTGGAGTACGGCGACGGTCGCGCGGCGGTGCTGAGCAGCGTCTATCGATTCTGACCACCGCCGCTGTCTCGGTTACCGCTCAGCGGCGTCCATGCGGATGCGCAGCGGCTGTTCATCCTTGCCATCCAGCGTCACACCGTGGTGCTGGGTGCTGATGAACAACAGGTGCCCATCGGCTTCGACGCGGGCACTCACGGCATAACGATGACCCGGTTTGACTTGAGCCGGGTCGTATTCCAGCTTGAACGGCAGTGGCACCTGGCCGGTGATCGGGCCGCTTTGCCGGGCCAGGGCCACGGCAGGTGCGTCCGCAAGAGACACGTCCTGCAGGCTCACGGTCAAGACCGCCGAAGGTGGCAAGGCGATGCGCTGCAGATAGAACGCTTCCCCTTCCAGGGTGGCTTTGCTGGCAGGCTGCAGGCTGCTGCAGGCGCCGATGAGGGCACTGAGTACGATCAGTGAAAGGCGTTTCATGAGTTTCTTTCCTCTTTCATATATAGGTATGTCTACAACGTACATCCCCGACCAGTCGCGTCACGCTGACTTACAAGGTAACCAGAGCCACCTTTAAGTCATCATTGTACAGGGTCAAGAATAAGGTGCGCCATGATGTGTCAAGTCCTCGTGTAGGACTGCGCTGAAGTGAATACGATTTTTCACATAATGGCTTAATGAATACTTTTGTTTTTATCAGGGATGTTTTGGCAGTTGTTCAGGTTGGCTGCTATGTTGGTTTAAGAAATCATGAAATCAAAATCTTTCTCTTTGGTTACTTCGCTGTCTTAAATGGTCGAGGACAGGTATATGAATGCGCTCACTAAATTGCTCAATGTTCACAGCCTTCCCGAACGCCCCAAGGCAACGGCAACACACAAGCCATCGGTTGTCGAGGAAGTGCTTCTGGATGTAGAAGGCGCCCATCACGGTCAAACGTTCAATTTTCGCTATGGGGAGGTCACCGCTGATCATCTCAAGCGCGGAATCTCGATCATTGTTCCTCCGCTGACCGGTCATCCCTTCCTGCCAAAAGAGGGGATAGTTATATTGGCCCTGAGCTTTGATAGTGAACAGTGGCAATTTTCCACTGAGTTTGTCGACGGTATTTATGAAGGCGAAAAATTGTTCATTGCTCCTGAGCAACTAGCGCCTTTTGCAGGGCAGGTCATGGCGGCCGACTTGTACGTGTTCGAACTCGGTATAGGGTTCCCGTTGATATGGATAACCACATTTTTCGAATTGGCACTTTCCAATCATATGGCCCGTATGGAGGGTGCTATAAATAGCGTCATAGACGCACAGGTTGCGGCCCGTGGCAGCGTATTGCTCATTCCTCCTTATGACGGCATGAAGTACGGCGACGACGTCATGATTTATCTGCTCGGGCAGCAGTCGGAAGGCAGCCATGTCTTCCGAGTGACGGTTGAGCAGAGCGCTGTTGGTCAGGCCATCAGCGTACCCGTGCCTGCGAAGTTTCTGCAACCGAGCGGCAACAGTACGATTACCGTTTTTTACAGAGTTGTAGCGGCAGACGGCACTACACAGGGGCCGCTCGGTACGTTTTTCGTAGAACGCGATAGTGGTGCCCTCGTTGTTGCCGATGCAGTTTTTACCGGCCCTCGTCTTTTCAGCGAGTTGAGCGAAGAAACCAGAGTGCTGTTTACAGTACCTCAATCCGTAGGGCAGCAGGCGGGTGCCGACCAAACACTCTTTCTCTGGGAAGAACTGGGCTCACCTAGAAGAGACTACCTGCTGGAGACCCGATCTCTCGATGGGCCTACCAAATGGAGTTCAGCCTTTTTGCCCAAATTCTCCGGAAACTCGGTGTTCACTACAACGTGGATAACCGCGGGTGCGGATGCGGTCTGGGCTGCTGAAGTTGACCAGGTGACGGTCATAAGAATGAATTCGCCTCTGCGTGGATCATTGCCCGATCAACCTCCGGCCTTGGTGGAGCCTGGGTCGCTTGAGGCACCCACCGTGCTGGAAGCCATCGAGGGTGGGGTTAGCGAGGAGGCCATCTCTGCCGGCCTTACTGTATGGGCTCCCCGGCCTGCACACTTGCCAAATGGTAGCTATCTGTCCTTACTGCTGAAGGGTTACACCGCGGCAACCCAGGGCGTGGGAGCACTGACCACCGACGACGCCATGGTGACCTGGAAAGTGCCGGGAGAGATGGCCAGTCGGCTGCTCAATCAGGTGGTCTCGCTGTACTACGTCGTGCAAGACGGTTCAGACATGAGATCGGAATACACCGTACTCGATTTCGTAGTCAAGAGACCGCCACTTCAAGTTCTGGAGGCCGAGTACAACAGCGGTGACTTTCCCCTCATCACCGTGGAGGCGGCGACGGTCGGGGTTTCGGTTTTTCTTGCGCCAGCACCCGGGCTCAACCCCGGCGACGTGGTCACGTTTTATTGGGGCGGCAGTGCAGGGAAAGGACATCGGGTCACTTCCATTCCTTGGACCTATGAGCATCAGGCGAACGGTCTGACCGTTCAAATACCGCCTCAAGACGTGATCGCCCACCTGGGAGGCCAAGTCGTCGCCAGTTATACCGTTCTTGCACTGGGTCGAGTCCTGGACGGCCCGGTGAGCCGTTTCGATGTTCAGCCCACGGTAGAATCAGTAGATGTGATGCCACTTACTCACGTGGAATCTGCCGTGTGGTGGGTCAGAGGCCAGGCATTGATCACGCTGTCGAAACCGTGGAGTCTCGGGATTAGTGACAGGGTCATCTGGTTTGCCGATACCTCTCCCGAAACAGCACTGAGCATCGTGGCATGGCGTGTCGAGCAGGTTGTATCCGACCCCTCCCAACCCGTTCGGGTGGTGATTCCTGCCAGTCTGGTCAACTACCGGCAACCGGTCGAGGTACGCGCCTTCGTCGTCCGGGCTAGGGATCAACAGGCCTCGTTCACGTCGACTCGTTTAGTGAGACTGGAATGATGTACAGCGGCCCGCCGACGGTCACAGCCCGTCGGCGGCTTCCTCGCTGCGGTGCAGCGCGACTTGACGGATCGACAAGCGAATCTCCGCCGGCAGCACCCGTTTGGCGGCCCCCTCGGCCAATTCGTCGAGCAGCGGGTGGTGGCTCAACTTGCCTTGGGCATCACGGCGCAACACATCCTGATCGAGCAAGGTCTGGATGAAGTGGCGAAACAGACTCTTGTCGAAAAACTCCGGCGCGTTCAGGCCATGCAGGATCGACAGGCGCTGGGCCATGGTCGTGCACAGGTCTTCCAGCTCCTCGGCGCTGAGGGTGTTCTGGCCGGCGTTGAGCAACAGGGCGATCGCCATGTAGAAGCGTTGCAACGTCTGGGCGATGGCGCGCGACAACAGGGTCAGCAGCACGAACTGCCGCGAGCTGGGCGCGGGGCGCAGGTACACGCCGTTCTCCAGGCGCAGCAAGCCTTGCTCGACCAACGCCTGCAGCCATTGGTCGATCACCTCGTCGAGTTGCTCGTCGTTCCAGCGGATGAACAGTTCGGCCTGCAGATAGGGGTACAGCGCATGGGCGTAACGCAGGATCTGTTCGCGGGTCATGCGCGAAGTGCTCTGGAAGAAGCTGGCCAGCAGCGCGGGCAGGGCGAAGATATGCAGCACGTTGTTGCGGTAATAGGTCATCAGCACTGCGTGCTGTTCGTCCAGGTACAGGATCCTGCCCAAGGCATCGCGCTGTTCGGACAGCAGCTTCATGTCCTGGACATGGGCGATCAGGCTGCGGGCGTCGCCTTCGGGCACGGTGGTGTGAGGCGAGTAGGGCACTTTGCGCAGTAGCGTCAGGTACAGGTCGAGCACCCGTTCCATGGCGCCTTCGTCCAGCGCCAGTTTGCTGGTCGAGAGCAGTGCCAGCGCCACCAGGTTCACCGGGTTGATCGCCGCGGCCTCGTTCATGTGACGCGCTACACGGATGCCCAGGCGGTGCGTGGTCTCGTTCAGCCAGTCGGGCTTGAACTGCGGTGCCAATTCCTGCTCGCGCCACCCAGGCTGTTGCTCGTCGAGAAAGGCCTGGAGCTTGATCGGCTCGCCAAAGTTGACCGCCACCTGGCCAAAACGCTGCTTGAGCGCGCCGATGACCTTGAACACGTCCAGAATGGACTCTTTCTTCTTGGTCGCTCCACGCAGCTCGCCCAGATAGGTGCGGCCTTCCAGCACCCGCTCGTAGCCGATGTAGACCGGCACGAAAACGATCGGCATGCGCGAGGAGCGCAAGTAGCTGCGCAGGGTGATGGCGAGCATGCCGGTCTTGGGCTGCAGCATGCGCCCGGTGCGCGAGCGGCCGCCCTCGACGAAATACTCCACCGGGAAACCCTTGGTGAACAGGGTGTGCAGGTATTCGTTGAACACCGCGCTGTACAGCGGGTTGCCCTTGAAGGTACGGCGCATGAAAAACGCGCCGCCACGGCGCAGCAGGCTGCCGATCACCGGCATGTTGAGGTTGATGCCGGCAGCGATGTGGGGCGGGGTCAGGCCATTCTTGAACAGCAGGTAGGACAGCAGCAGGTAGTCGATGTGGCTGCGGTGGCAGGGGACATAGATGACCTCGTTGCCGCGGGCCACGTCCTTCACGCCATCGATGTTGTTGACCTTGATGCCGTCGTAGATCTTGTTCCAGAACCAGCTCAGGACCACTTCCAGAAAACGGATAGCCGTGTAGGTGTAGTCCGAGGCGATTTCATTGCCATAGTGCAGCGCGCGGGCCTCGGCCTTTTCCAGCGTGATGTGCTCGCGCTCGGCTTCCTCGGCGATGGCCTGGCGTACCAGGGGATCGCGTACCAGGCCTTTGACCAGGTGGCGGCGATGGGAAATGTCGGGACCGATAACGGAGGTCTTCAGGTTGCGGAAGTGCACCCGCAGGATGCGCTGGGCCATGCGCACCGTCCGCTCGTGACCCTTGTTCTGCTGCACCAGTTCGGCCAGATGGATCGGCTCGGAAAACTGTACGCGGGTCTTGCGCCCCAGGATCAGGATGCTGACCAGCTTGCGCAAGCGCCCGGTGACCGCCCAGCTGTCGGCGAACAGCAGCTTCCAGGGGCTGGACTCGCTGGCTGGCGATTGCCCCCAGAACACGCTGACTGGAATGATCTGCGCATCTTCGCCGGCGTTCTGTGCCAGCGCCGTGACCAGCCGGGCCAGGGTGGGCGGGGCGCCGCGTTTGTCCTGGCGACCCAGCCAGTCCGGGTCCGGGGTGAGATAGAACACCGCCGTGGGTTCCATGAGGTCGCCGATGGCCACGGGCAGTACCGGACGGGGCAGGCCGGCCTTGGTGCATTCGCGGTCGACCACGGCAAGGTCGGTCAGCGAGGGCGACTGCAAGGCGTACAGCACTGGCCGGCTGCGATCCAGATTCAGGGTGAACGACGACTGGTTGATGGTTTCGGAACGAACCCACAGGTACAGCAAGCGGCGCAAGGTGCCGAACACAAGGCGGTGCAGAGGTGAGCGGGTCATAGGCCAGGGCTTGGGGGAAAACGCTACTTTACCGGGTTTTGTGGACGTAAGGGATGCAGGGTGGGAGCGAATATCTCCGTATGGCTACTGGCCCTTTCGCGGCCACTGGCCGCTCCTACAAGATTTTGCTTGGCATACCAGCAGCAATTTCGAATGGCTTCGTAGGAGTGGTCAGGGGCCGCGAAAAAGCCACATCGTGTCAGCCGGTACGCCAGGTAATCTCTTCTTCACCGTCTTCGCTGATACGAATCCAGCGGTCGGCGTGCTCTTCGCCTTCTTCTTCCACCCAACTGCCCGGCGCGCAGCGCACCTCGACATTGAGTGCCGCGAAGGCCGCGCGGGCGCAGGCGATGTCGTCGTCCCAGGGGGTCTTGTCGCTTTCCAGGTACAGGCTGTTCCACTTGCCGACCGCCTTGGGCAGCCAGGTCACCGGCACGTTGCCCGCGCGGCATTTCCAGGTCTGGCCCTTCTGCTGCCAGTCGCTGCAAGGGCCCAGGGCTTCGCCGAGCCAGGCGGCGATGGCCTTGTGGTCGACGTCGGCGTCCTTGAGGTAAATCTCGATATCGGGTTGGCGCATGGGTAGGCTCGCTCAGTCTTGACGCACAAAATAATCGTAGCGCATGGATACCGTGACCACGAGCGGTCGCGGCTGTTCGATCACCGCCGCACGGCGCTCGGCGCTGGCGCGCCAGCCGTGGGGCGTCATCGCCAGCAGGTTGGCACGCGATTGCGCGTCGATCAGCTTGAGCTTGAAGGTCAGGGTTTCGTGGTGTGCGTGCTGCATGCCTTCGGGCACTTGCAACAGGTGCTTGTCGTCGACGTAGTCGCGTACCTCGTCGTAGAGCTGCTCGCGCAGTTCCATCAAGTGGCCGCTGGTGGGCCCCACGCGCATCAGGCCGCCGCCGGTGGCCAGCAGGCGCTTGGCCTCGGTCCAGTCCAGCGGGCTGAACACGCTGGTCAGGAATTGGCAGCTGGCGTCGGCCAGCGGTACGCGCGCCATGCTGGCGACCAGCCAGTGCACGGACGGCGCGCGCTTGCAGGCGCGCTTGACCGCCTCGCGGGAGATGTCCAGCGCATAGCCATCGGCGCGGGGCAGCGCCTGGGCGATCTGTTCGGTGTAGTAGCCTTCGCCGCAGCCGATGTCCAACCAGCGGCGAGTCCAGCGTTCGGCGGCAAGTTCGGCCAGGCGCTGGGCCACGGGCGCATAGTGCCCCTCGTTGAGGAAGTCGCGGCGAGCCTCGACCATGGCCTGGTTGTCGCCCGGATCACGGCTGTTCTTGTGCTGCACCGGCAGCAGGTTCAGGTAGCCCTGGCGTGCGCGATCGAAGCGATGACCGCTGGGGCAGACCATGCCGTTGTCGGCGTTGGCCAGCATGGCAGTGCAGAGGGGGCAGGTGAGCATCAGGCGAGCAACTCGACGAGGGTCTGGTAGTAGATCTCGGTCAGCACATCGAGGTCGCTGGCCAGGATGCGTTCGTTGACCTGGTGGATCGTGGCATTGACCGGGCCGAGCTCGACCACCTGGGTCCCCAGGGTGGCAATGAAGCGCCCGTCGGACGTGCCGCCGCTGGTCGAGGCCTTAGTCTCGCGGCCGGTGACGTTCTTGATGCTGGCCGCCACCGCATCCAGCAAGGCGCCGGGTTCGGTCAGGAACGGCAGGCCGGACAGCGCCCAGTCGATGTGCCAGTCCAGGCCGTGCTTGTCGAGAATCGCGGCCACACGTTGCTGCAGGCCTTCGACCGTGGACTCGGTGGAGAAGCGGAAATTGAACACCGCCGTCAAGTCACCCGGAATGACGTTGGTGGCGCCGGTGCCGCTGTTGAGGTTGGACACCTGAAAGCTGGTGGGGGGGAAGAAGGCGTTGCCGTCGTCCCAGTGCTCGGCGGCCAGTTCGGCCAGGGCTGGCGCGGCCAGGTGAATCGGATTGCGGGCCAGGTGCGGATACGCCACATGGCCCTGCACGCCGCGAACGGTCAAGGTGGCGCCCAGCGAACCGCGACGGCCGTTCTTCACCACATCGCCAACCAGGGTGGTGCTCGATGGCTCCCCAACGATGCACCAGTCCAGACGTTCGTTGCGGGCAGCGAGGCGTTCGACCACCGCCTTGGTGCCATGGTGGGCCGGGCCTTCTTCGTCGCTGGTGATCAGGAAGGCGACCGAACCTCGGTGATCCGGGTGATCGGCGACGAAACGCTCCGCCGCGACCAGCATGGCCGCCAGGCTGCCTTTCATGTCCGCAGCGCCTCGGCCGTGGAGCATGCCCTGCTCATCGATCACCGCGTCGAACGGGGCGATCTGCCAGGCCTGCGTCGGCCCGGTCGGCACTACATCGGTGTGGCCAGCGAAGCACAGGACCGGGCCGTCCTGAGTGCCGTGGGTTGCCCAGAAATTGTCCACGTCCTCGATACGCATCGGCTCCAGCTTGAACCCAGCCTGGCCCAGGCGCTGCATCATCAGCTTCTGGCAGTCGGCATCCAGCGGTGTGACCGAAGGGCGGCGGATCAGATCGCAGGCGAGCTGCAGCGTGGGTGAAAGGTCGGCGACGGCCGTCATGGGAACTCCGAGAACAGGGGGCGTGTAAAGGGGCGATATGGTAAAGCAAAAACACCCTCGAAGCGCAGCCATGGCGGCGTGCTCGCCAATGCTCCATTGATCGCGTGATGATTCCTACGTTGGATCTGGCTGCGACTGACAGCTCAGGCGTCGCGTCTACCCTGTGTCTGGCGCGATGCGCTGGTCAGAATCGGCGGTAGCCTGGAGGGCACTGGCGTCCTCCAGCACAGAGGATTGCACATGCACTTCGTATACCCCATGGCCGTCGGTGTGGCGTTGATCACGGCGCTGACATCCGCGCTGGCCGCTCCGTCGGTCGAGGTGATGGTGTCGGGCTCGATCATCCCCGGCGGTTGCACACCTAGCTTGAACAACCCGGGCATCGACCATGGCAAGATCGCCGCCAATGAACTCAGTGCCGACCAGCCGACTTCATTGGCCGCGCGCCCTCGGGAAGCCACCTTGCTGATAGCCTGCGAGGCGCCGACGCTGTACGGCATCCGCGCCATCGACAACCGCGGCGACTCGGTCTTCCAAAGCAGCAGCGGCACCTACTATGGATTGGGTTATACCCCGGCCGGCGAGAAGATCGGTGCCCATGTCCTGCGCATCGTTCCTGCCCGCTCCAGCATCGACGGCAAGCCTGTGTTCGTCACCCTAGGCAGCGCCGACGCCAGCCGCTGGCTACCGGCCGAGGGCAACCCGCGAAGCCTGCGCGCCAATGGCCAACTCGCCGGGTTCGCCGCTGAGTCGGGCGTGTCTACCGGGCCGGTTCCGATCAAGAGCGCCGTGGTGGGGTTGAGCTCGTCACTGGTCATCGCGCCGACAAGCGGCCTGACGCTGACCAGCGAAGTGCCGATGGACGGCTCCGCCACCCTGGAACTGACCTACCTTTGAACTGCCATGCTCACGACCTCCGGTCGCTGTATCTGGTTCGCAGGTCGCGATAATGGCTGTCCGTCGTGTAGGAGATGTGCTCTAGCCGTGCCGGACATTCTGCCCCATCCTGAAAGGATGTCCGGTCTTGCGAACCGGTTCGCTCATCACCATGGGGCAGCTCATCATGCACACCTTGCCACGCACACTGATCACCTCCATCGCCTTGCTGTCGACCACGCTCGCATCTGGCGCCTCGACCGTCGACGTACGGGTCAGCGGAACGCTGATTCCCAGCGCCTGCACGCCGCTCATGAGTACCGACAGCCTGCATTTCGGCACCGTGAGCAGTGCCGATCTCAACCGCGAGCAACCGACCGCGCTGGTCGAGCATGCTCCTACACTCACCATTGCCTGCGGGACACCCACTCTGTATGGCCTGCGGCTGCTGGATAACCGTGCCGGTTCGGCCTATGACACCGGCCGCGCTGCGTCACTGGGTCTGGGGCACACCCTGGCCGGCGAACAGGTGGGGGCGTACCACCTGGACGTCATTCCGGCGCGTTCGAGCATCGATGGAGGGCAAGTCTTCCTCAGCCTGGGCGACCGTACCGGTCACCATTGGCAAACCTCCACGGCCCAGCCGCAGTCCTTGCCCGTCGATGGCGGCCTGCTGGGGTTGGTGGACCGGCCGGGCGTACGCAGTGGCGCGGTGCCGGTGGAGTGGGCGCAACTGGGCATCCGCGCCCATGGAATCATTGCCCCGGCTCAAGGCCTCACGGTCACCGACGCGGTGCCACTGGACGGTCATGTCACTGTGGAAGTGGTGTACCTGTGACGCCGAGTGGCGTCTGTCGAGTGGCGTCTATAGGTAAAGAATCTCCAGGGTGGCGGAGCCATCGATCGGGGTGTCCTGACGCAGGTCCAGCTCCCGCGCGGGTGCCAGGTGCAGGTCGATGGTCACGGGTATCGACAATCCCGACCAGGCCCCGGGTGTTCGCTCTTCGGTGTAGGCGTGCTGAAAGGCTGTAGGCTGGCCGTCGTGGTGCAGCCACCCTTCTGGCGCATACCGCCACACTTGGGCCGCGGCATCCCCCAGCAAGACCAACGCGCGTGCCCCGTCGCGGCCGGTGCCCGGCGCCAGCTGTGCAGTGAAGCCTCCGAGCGGCTGGCCGGCATTGGTTCGGCCAATGCCGAACAGCGTCGAGGGCAACACTCCCAGGCGTTCGCTCGCCGACCCCGCGCGGTTGTCCACCGCACGCAAGGCAAAGCGCGTGGCGGCATCGCAGCTCACCTCAAGCGTGGTCTGCCGGCTGAACGAGGTCGGCTTGTCGCGGTGCAGCTCACCCGCGCCGATCTGGCCGAAGTCGACCTGCCCGCCAGCGCTCAGTGTAGGCCGACAGGCCGCTGGCGCGAAGCCCACACGCAGGCGCAGGTCGCGCCGCTGACCGGCCACCTGCAAGCTGCCCTGAGCCTGGCCCTGCTGCGCCTGGGTCGCGCCCAGCACCGCCAGGTCCAAGGTGCCTTCAACCTCGACTTGCGCGCTCAGGCGCCTGCCGCGGACCACGGTGCCGGCGCGCATCGGCTGCACCCCGCGTTGTCTTTCCAGGCGGCCCACCTGAGCGGGTGAAGAACCGCCTCCGGCAGCCCATTGCACCGGCTGGTCATCGACTCTGGCCTGGCTGATCTGCAACTGATAGCGGCCGGCCACACCCCCGTCGAACACCTGCCCCGCGGCGGCGTCGGCGTGGTAGGTGAGGGTCAGCTCCTGTTCGGTTTCGCACACCAGATTCAGCGCCAGCCTTCGCGGTGGCAGCGGCAACTCACCGCCAGATACCTGCAACGTGGTGCGGTTGAACTGACCGAAGTCGATGTCCGCCAGGCTCAGGGATAACGCACAGCCCTGGCCCCAGGCCGAAAAGGGTACGGCCAGGCTGGCAAGGAGGGCCAAGGCCCGGAGTGTCGTGCGGGTCTTCATTGCAGGCTTCCTTCTTGCGTCCGGCACTGCGCCGTGCTCGTTTCGAAATAAACGTCAGGGTCGGCGCTGGTTGGCAGCGAGAAATGCAGCTCGCACACCTGGTCATCGGCGGTGCGACTCCACAGGCGCGGGGTGGCGTAGACATTGGGCACGAACACCGCACCGTCCTGCTGCACCAGGGTCACCAATTGCCCCTGCTCGTCGGTGACCGCGGTGCCGCCCTTCAAGCCTTGTCCCGAAGGGTCCGCCACCTGCATCAGCACGCGGCGCGTCACGGTCACGGGGAAGCTGACCCGGGGCACAGCTCCCCGTGCGGCCTGGATCAGGGCCGCGCCCTGCTGCACATCGACATTGCGCGGCAACGAAGCGGTAGCCACCTGCACATTGCTGCGGCCAAACGGTGCCAGTTGCGGCAGCACCGCCTGGCCTTGACGATCGGTCCACACGGTGCCGCCGGGCGTGTCGATCTGCACCCCGGCGACGTCGCCCAGGCTCAGCAGACCGAAGGTGTCCTGCAAGGTGTACGGCGACAAGGTGAAGCCTTGATCGTGGAGCACCAGCGCTCCGCGCGCGGCCGCGCTGTAGCCTTGGCTGCCAGCGCCATAACTGGCATAACCAAAGTCCAGTTGGGCGGCGCGGGTCAGTTGGGACACTCCGCCGTTGTAACTCAGTTCACCATCACGGCTGGCGCGTTCGGCGGCCACCCGGTACTGGGTGTGCTCGCCCAAACGGCCTTGCACGCCGCTGCCCAGGCGCATGCCACGGGCGTCGTGGCGGGCCGTGGAACGCCAGTTCAAACCATCACCCAAGGGCAGACTGGCGCTCAGGTACAGGGCATTGCCGAGCACGCCGTTGCCCGCCGTTTGCCACTGCCCCGTGGCCGTCAGGGAAACCGGACCCAGCCGTCGTCCCCAATTGAGCTGCGCACGCGCGGCTCGCTCACCGTCAAAGGCGGTGGTAGTGGACCAGGTGCCGCTGAGGCTGCCCAGCCAAGGGTGGGTCCAGGCCAGTCCCAGGGCGTACTCGTCGCGTAGCCGGCTGTCCCGTTCGTCTTCCTGTTTCCAGGTGCTGTCGAGGAGCTCTCGATAGCCTTGGGTCTGGCGTCCGGCGCTGAGCAGCGCCGACCAATGCTGATTGATGGATTGATTGAGGCTGAGGCTGCTCTGCACACCGAAGCTGCCCGGCTCGCTGGCCCGGGCGACCTGCGTCAGCCCCTGAAGGCGAGCACCTTGCCAAGGCTCAAGGCTCAACCCGGCACCGCCGGCGTTGTAGCCTTGGGCAAGCAAAGCGCCTACGCTGACACTGGCAGCCGGGGCCAGCGGGTGGCTGCCTCCGGCGCTCAGCACCCAGGGTTGCTCGGCGCCCTGGCCGCTGTCGCGCAGTTGCCCCAGGCCCACGGAGAAGCCACGCGCGGGCAGGTCCAGGCCCAGGGTGGCCGCCAGGACGGTAAAGGTGCGCCGTTCACCCGTGGCTTCGATCACCGTGACTTCCAGATCCCGGCGTCGATCCAACTGCGGGATATGCGTCAGCTCGAAAGGCCCGGCGGGGACCACCGTGGAGTAGATCAACACGCCGCCCTGACGCACATCGACCCGCGCCTGAGTGGCGGCGATACCTTGCACTCGACCACCGCTGCCGCTGTCCCCCAGCGCCGGTTCGCTCATCCATTGCGCGCCGGTCACTCGCGCGCCGGCCAGCACCGGATTGCTCAGATTGATCTGACCCAGTTGCAGCATCGCCTGCCGCTCGCTGAAGGTGCGCTGGGCATAGGCGTCCAGGTGCTGCCAGGTGCCCACGCCCTGCACCGAACTGTAGAACTGACGACTGCGCACCACCCAGTCGCCAGCATTGATGCCGGCTTCGGTGTTGGCCGAGTAGAACTGGCTGCGGCGGCTGTCGAAGGTGTTGTACAGGCCTTGCACGTCGTAGTTGAGCAGCCCGGCGATACCGCCTCGGGTGAACGCCGACAGGTCTGCGGGCGGCAGGCGCAGCGCGTTGGCCGGCACCAGCAGTTTCACTTCGCCCGATTGGGGCAGCGGCTCGACGAGGCTTTCGGGAAACCGCTGGATGAAGTCCCCGCACTGTTCGCCACTGTCCACCAACTCGCCCAGGTCGCGCACGGCCTGGTCGATGCACAACGCGCCATCGGCATCGAAGCGTGCATTGACGATGCCTTTGGCCTGACCGTTCACAGTCAGCCGCACGGCATGCACGCCTTCGGTATAGCGTGCGGTGTGTCCCAGATACTCCGCCAGTTCAGGGTCGATGCCGCGCAGGCGCAAGGTTTCGCTGTCGAAACCGGCCGCCATCGCCCATTCACCGCACAGGGCCAGGCTGAGCGCTGGCCAGGCGCAGCGGGAGATGGGTGCCATCAGGGCAGGTCCTGATGCAGGGTGGTTTCATAGGCCGCGACGGCGAAGCCGTAGACGGTGGCGGGGGTGAAACGAACCTGCCCGTCCTCTTTCGCCAGCGGGTTGCCCGCCAAGGTCAGGCGCTCGCCTGGCAATACATAACTGCGTGGCAGTTGCCACGGCGTCTGGCTGGGCAGGCTGTACAGTTCCTGGGCCAGGCGTACCACGTAAGCCGTGGGGTTGCTGACCACCAGTTGTTCGCCCTGCAACGACCAGCGCAGGCCTTTCCACGGCTCGGCGTTTCTGGCCAGGCCCTTGGGGTGCAGGATCACCGGCAGGTTCTGCCGTACGTTCACCGACACGCGCGCTTCACCGGGTTTGCCCGGCTGGCTGTTCTGCGCGAGTCCCTCGAATATCACCCGCTTCAAGCGCTGTGTGCCTAGCGGCTCGGTGTTGGACAGAATGAAACGCACCAGCTGCGACTCGCCGGCTTCGACCCGAGCGATGGGCGGGGTGACGAACAGCAGCGAAGTCTGATCTTCGGGGATGTGTTCCAGGGTCACGTGCAGCAATGCCGGGCTGGGATCGCTGTTGGTGACCTTGATCGCGGCTTCGGCCTCGCCTTCGTGGACGATCACCACCGAGGTTTCCGGGATCATGCCGTCGGCGTGCGCCGTGGGGCTCAAGGCCAGCAGGGATGTCAGGCCAGCACAAGCCAGAGCCAGGGACGTGGGGCGGGAATGCAGGCGTGTCATCGGGGTCTTCCAGGCAATACGGTCAATGTCAGGTGCGACCACACCTTCCTCGGCACCGCAGTGCCGGGAAGATCTTGTGGTTGTAGCGGGGCTGCGGCGTGGCCGCAGTACTCTAGAGGCGATGCACCCGCGGCGGTCGCCGCGCTTTCCTATAGGCTGGTGGGAAAGGTAAGCGACCGATGTAGGGCACCCACGCGGATGGGGCGAGGGGCCGCTGCGGGGGGGTGTCTTAGAGGTACACGACCTCGATGGTGGCTGAGCCGTCCAGCGCGACTTCGTCGGTCAGTGTCAGCGTGCTTTTCGGTGCGAGGATGATGTGGGATTTGAGACTAAGCGAAGCGTTCTCGATGAGCGCGGGCCCGGTGGTCACGCCAGATTGATCAACGAAACCCAGCAGTGGGCCATGCGACCTGAGTGCCTTGACGCCGCTGCTGGACGCCCCCCAGGAGGTGCCGCCGTTGGTGCTTTCGGTGATGAACACCGGGTTGCCATCGATCTGTGAGAGGCCAGGTATAAGGTTCAGATAATGCGCCCCCAGCTTCTCGCCAGCGGGTGTCAGACCTAGTCCGTAAGGGCTTACATACCAGTTGTTGCCGACCGTACCCGCTCGGTTGTCGATGCCTCGAATGGCGAACAGGGTCTTGCCAACGCAGTTGATATTCAGTGTGTGGTATTGGTCCTGCTTCGGGCGCGAGGGCTTGTCATCGATCAGGTCCGCCGTCGAAATCTTGCCAAAGCTGACAGTCGGGCTGGTGTGGGTGGGGGTGCATGCGGCAGGCACCAGAGTGCCAGTCACGGTAAGGTCGACCGTCGACGCGGCCATGGCGGCGGGCAGGGCGGCCAGCAATGCGACGCCGGTCAGCAGGCGGGGTAGTAGGTTCATGATGGACTCCCAGGTTGGCTAAAGGTCGTTGCACATCGCAACGCCGCCAACTCTAGGAGCGGTCGAGCAGCCGGTAAGTGAGCCGATTCAGAAGTTTTCCGTGAAACTTCCTAGCTGATTTCCACAGCCAAACAGGAATTTGCCTCTCACCGTAGGAGCGGTCATTGGCCGCGAAGCAGGCGCCGCGGTGCGTCTGGCGGACCGCAATGCGTCCTTCGCGGCCACGGACCGCTCCTACGGCGCAGTTGGGTCAGATTTTCTGGGCGATCCAGATGGTATGACGGGTGCCCTTGTTGCCGTGGGCGAACACTTGCACTTCTTCGGCCTTGAAGCCGGCCTTGCGCAGTTTGTCGCTGAACTGTCGGTCGGCGCTGGCGGACCATACGGCGAGCACGCCCTTGGGCCGCAGTGCCTTGGCGCAGGCATTGAGGCCGCCGGCCGAGTACAGCCAGCTGTTGGCCTTCTGGGTCAGGCCTTCGGGACCGTTATCGACGTCCAGCATGATGGCATCGAAGCCGGCCGGCTCGGCCTGCAGGACCTTGGCCACGTCCTCCATGCGGATGACGGTGCGCGGATCGGCCAGCGGGTTGCCGGCCTTCTCACCCAGTGGGCCGCGATTCCATTCGACCACGCCCGGGACCAGTTCGGCGACCACCACCTCGGAGGTCTTGCCCAGGTGCTTGAGTGCCGACGCCAACGTGAAGCCCATGCCCAGCCCGCCGATCAGCACCCGCGAGTTCGGCCGCCCGGCCACCTTGCGACAGGGGATTTCGGCCAGGGCGTCTTCGGAACCGTGCATGCGGGTGTTCATCAGTTGGCCGCCGTCACCGCCCTGGATCTTGATGACGAAGTCTTCGCCGTACTCGAACAGGCAGAGCGCACCGCCGTTGTCGGGGATCGGTGTGGTGTCGAGCAGTACGAAACGTTTCATCGGTCAATCTCGGAAGGAGGACAAGGGGGTGCCATGGTAGTAGCCTGTGTCATCGGAACAGGCAGTCTGGCCTTGGGGTGTTCAATGAAGTTGCGCAGTGTATCGGTCTTTGCATGTGTTGCCCTGTGTGCCGGTGTGGTATCGGCCTCGTCGCTGCCGCCGGGTTCGCCGGGTACACCCACGCCAACGCCCTATCCACAGGTCACCGTGCCGCCCACCCACGGCGGCGAGGGCATGAACGGCTCACCGCCCTTGCTGCCCCCCATCCCACTGCCCGCACCACCCAAGGCCGACAACGTGCCCGAACCCGTCCGCCAGGACACCCCGCCCACCCCGGTCAAACCCAAATCCCCCGGCGGCTGATCGCGTTTTTCCTGACCGACCGCATTCACCGCCGACGCGGCTCGCGCCGCTGCTACAGGGGTTTGCGCACACCGCATGAACCGCAGCATCCGGCATACCACGATCCCTGTAGCAGCGGCGCAAGCCGCGTCCGGGGTCACCGCGTTTCCTCAGGCACACCGCATCAGGATTGCTTGGGTGTCCCCAGAGCCTTGAGGACGAAGGCATATTCTAACGCCACATCGCGCAGCCCCTGATAACGACCGCTCATGCCGCCATGCCCGGCGCCCAGTTCGGTCTTGAGCAGCAGCAGGTTCTTGTCGGTCTTGCACGCCCGCAGGCGCGCCACCCACTTTGCGGCCTCCCAGTACTGCACGCGGCTGTCGTTGTACCCGGCGATCACCAGCAGGTGCGGATACGCCTGGGCCGTGACGTTCTCATAGGGCGCATACGCCTTGATCCGCGCATGTACCTCGGGCTCCTGCGGGTTGCCCCACTCGTCGT
Organism: Pseudomonas sp. PS01301; assembly: GCF_029960215.1. Taxonomy (NCBI): domain Bacteria; kingdom Pseudomonadati; phylum Pseudomonadota; class Gammaproteobacteria; order Pseudomonadales; family Pseudomonadaceae; genus Pseudomonas; species Pseudomonas sp. PS01301. The sequence goes on from NZ_JASCPM010000055.1 coordinate 20,706, forward strand.
ACTCGGTCACCGTCAACGGCAGGTCGGGGTCGAGCATGGTGTTGAGCACATCGACGAACGGCACCTCGGCCACCGCCGCCTGGAACAGCTCCGGCCGCTGGTTCAACACGGCGCCGATCAACAGCCCACCCGCGCTGCCACCGCTGATCACCAACTGCTCGGCACGGGTCAAACCCTGCTCGATCACGTGTTCGGCACAGGCGATGAAATCGCTGAAGGTGTTGCCCTTGTGTTCCTGCTTGCCAGCGCGATACCACGCCTCACCCAGCTCGCCACCGCCGCGCACATGGGCGATGGCGAACGCGATGCCACGGTCCAGCAGGCTCAACCGTGCGTGGGAAAACCACGGGTCCAGGCTCTCGCCGTAGGCACCATAACCGTACAGGTACAGCGGCGTGGGCTGCCCGGCGAAGGCCTTCTTCACCACCAGGCTGATCGGCACCTGGGTGCCGTCCGCGGCGGTGGCCCAGAGCCGTTGGCTGACATAGTCGTCGGGATCGAACGCGCCCAGCACCGGGGTCTGCTTGAGCACTACCTGAGCGCCGTCGCGCAGGCTCAATTGGCGCACCTGCCCAGGCCGATTGAGCGCCTCGTAGCGCAAGCGGATCTGCTCGCTGGCGAACTCCAGGCTGTCGGAAACGTACAGACTGTATGCGGCATCGGGCAGTTGCACCGGATACGGCGCTTGTCCCTGGGCATGCACTTCGATGATCGGCAGGCCGCGCGCACGCAGGCTCAAGGTGAAGGCTGTGGCATTGAGGGTCACGCCTTCGAGCATCACCTCTTCGCGGTGCGCGATCAGCGTTTGCCACTGCTCGCGGGTCGGTGCCATGCTGTTGTCGGCTGCCTGGTACAGGGCGAAATTGATGCCTTCCTGGTTGCTGCGGATGAACCAGGTCCAGATACCGTCGAGCTGGCCGTGATCGGGGTAGTACTCGTGGTGCTCGACCCGTGGCGCCAGGCAGGCGAAGTCACTGTTGGGCTGCTCGGCATCCAGCACCCAGGCCTCGCTGGTGGTCTTGCTGTTGAGCAGCAGGATCAACTGGCGCTCGGAACTGGCGCGGTAGCAATGCAGGAAGAAACGCCCGTCGAGCTCCTCGAAGACCTGCTCGGCACCCTCGCTGCCCAAGGTGTGGCGGTGCAGCCGATAGGGGCGGTGGGTCTCGTCCAGTTCGCCGAAGAACAGCGTCTGGCTGTCGTTGGCCCAGGTCATGCTGCCGTCGCAGTCATCGAAAGGCAACTCGACCACGGCGCCGGTGGACAGCTCCTTGACGAACAGCCGGTAGACCTCGTCGCCGCTGGTGTCCAGGCTGTAGGCCAGACGCTGGTGGTCGGGGCTGACGTTGAACGCGCCCATGGACAGGAAGCCGCCGTCTGCCAGCACGTTGGGGTCCAGCAACAATTGCTCGGAGTGCTCGTCGACCTGGCTCGAGCCATCGGCCGGACGCGCGCAGCGATAATGGCGCGGGTACTCGTCACCCGCCGTGGTGCGGGTGTAGTACAACCAAGGGCCCCAAGGGGAGGCCAGGGACAGGTCGGTTTCGCGAATGCGCCCCTTTATCTCCTCGAACAACTGCTCGCGCAGTTCGGCCTGGTCGGCGAGTTGCGCTTCCTGCCAGGCATTCTCGGCCTTGAGGTGGTCGAGCACGTCGGCGCGGTCGCGTACCTGCAGCCAGGCGTAGGGATCGGCGCCGGGAGCGACATGGGCGATAGGGGCGGCGGTTGGCTGGGACATGAGCGGCTCTCTTGGCGCAGGCGTTGACGGCACGTGCCGGTGGGCACGACAACAGGAGCGCCTGGCAGGCGAAAAGCCGTTATCATAAGCGCCTATTTGCCTGCCATGCCACGGACACCATGACCGAGAACGACTATTTCCTCGCCTGGGGTATCTACGCCTTCGCCGCCTTGGGCTGCATTCTGGTGTGGTTTCGCATCACCCGCTGGATGTGGCGCTACCTGCGCGAGCCACTTCGCCTGCTGGGCGTGGTGCTGTTGCTGACGCCCACGGTGGTCGACCCGGCCCGCGACCTGCTGGCCCCGGCCGTCGCCATCAGCACGCTGGAACTGCTGTTCAAGATGGGCGGCAGCGCCTGGGGCGCGATCTCCGATCTGACCATGGCGGCGGTGATCGCCCTTGGCGTGTACGTGATCTTCGCCCTGGTGCGCCTACCGTTCCTGCGCAAGGCCGAGGCGCGCCGTCGGGCGCAAGCCCAGGCCCAGGCGGACGCTGCCGCGCAACGCGATGACGATGGCGAAGCGCTCGCGCAGCGCGTCGACGATCGCGAACAGCGCCATGTGTCGCCTCCGCGGGAAAACCTGCGTGTCGAACCGCGCATCTGAATCCACGCCCATCGTCTCGAGTACCGTGCATGTGTGAACTTCTGGGCATGAGTGCCAACGTACCGACCGATATCGTTTTCAGCTTCACCGGCCTGATGCAGCGCGGCGGCCGTACCGGGCCGCACCGCGACGGCTGGGGCATCGCCTTCTATGAAGGCCGTGGCCTGCGCCTGTTCCAGGACCCGACCGCCAGCAGCGAATCGGAAGTGGCGCAGTTGGTGCAACGCTATCCGATCAAGAGCGAAGTGGTCATCGGCCACATCCGCCAGGCCAACGTCGGCAAGGTCTGCCTGGCCAATACCCACCCGTTCGTACGTGAGCTGTGGGGGCGCAACTGGTGCTTCGCCCACAATGGCCAACTGGCCGGTTTCGACCCGCGTGCCGATTTCTACCGCCCGGTGGGCGACACCGACAGCGAAGCGGCCTTCTGCGATCTGCTCAACCGCGTGCGTGACGCCTTTCCCGAGCCGGTCGAGTTCGAGCGGCTGCTGCCCATCCTCGTGGAGGCGTGCGAGCAGTACCGTGGGCAAGGCGTGTTCAACTGCCTGCTCAGCGACGGCGACTGGCTGTTCTGCTTCTGTTCGACCAAGCTGGTGCACATTACCCGGCGGGCACCTTTCGGCGCGGCGCGGCTCAAAGACGTGGACGTGATCGTGGATTTCCAGGCCGAAACCACGCCTGACGATGTGGTGACGGTGATCGCCACCGAACCCCTCACCGAGAACGAAACCTGGAACCGTTACGAGCCCGGCAACTGGGGCCTGTGGCGCCAGGGTGAATGCGTGGCCACCGGACAGGCGCAACCCGCCTAGCCTGCCTGTTTGCCTGGAACGACCGACAAGAAGCACCGTGGCAATGCCACCCTAGACCGAGAGAATGTTCATGCTGCGAAGCTACCTGCGACTTGTGCTGTTTGCCGTCGGCCTGCTGGTGGGTGTGCAAGTGCCCGGCGTGATCAACGACTACGCCCAGCGGGTCGAGGCCCATCGCCTCGAGGCGCAGCAAAGCCTGCGCGGTTTCAGTGAGACCGCGCAGCGTTTCTTCAATGGTGACCTGCAGGCGCTGGTGGCGCATTACCGCGCCAGCGAAGATCCAGTGTTCCGTAGCGATGCCGCCAGCATTGGCGCGTTGCTGACCCGCAACCAGTTGTTGGAGCGTGAGTGGCAGGCGTTGCAGGGACCCTGGTATGAAAAAGCCTGGCATGTACTGGCCAAGGCCGATCCGCAACTGCGCCAGGAAACCCTCAACGGCTACAACTACCAGGTGCTGCTGGCGCCGGAAGCGATTGCCTGGGGCATCGCCTGCGCGCTGCTGCTGGCCTGGGTCGTGGAAAGCATCATCCTGTTCATCGGCTGGACCCTGTGGTTCGGCCGTCGCCGCGCCAAACCCGTGGCCGAACCCCTGGTACGTCGCGAACGCTAGAACGCCACCCTGCGCGCCTCAGCCGTCACTTGGCCAGATAGCGCATCCCGTCTTCCAACCCGCTCAGGGTCAGCGGGTACATGCGCTCTTCCACCAGCTCCCGAATCAGGTGGGTGGAGGCCGTGTAACCCCAGGTGTTCTGCGGATCGGGATTGATCCAGATGAGTTTCCTGTAGGTCTGCACGAAGCGCTGCAACCACACCAACCCCGGCTCCTCGTTCCAGTGCTCGACACTGCCACCGGGATGAGTGATCTCATAGGGCGCCATGGCCGCATCGCCGATGAACACCACCTTGTAGTCCGGGCCGTATTTGTGCAGCAGGTCATGGGTGCTGATGCGCTCGGCGTTGCGTCGGTGGTTGTCCTTCCAGACCGTTTCGTAGACGCAGTTGTGAAAGTAGAAATACTCCAGGTGCTTGAACTCGGTGCGACAGGCCGAGAACAACTCCTCGCAGACCTTCACATGGGCGTCCATCGAACCGCCGATGTCGAACAGCAGCAACAGCTTGACGTTGTTGCGCCGCTCGGGACGCAGCTGAATGTTGAGCAAGCCGCCATCGCGTGCGGTGTGGTCGATGGTGCCATCGATGTCCAGCTCGTCGGCCGCACCCTGCCGGGCGAACTGGCGCAGTCGGCGCAGTGCCACCTTGATGTTGCGCGTGCCCAGCTCGACACTGTCATCCAGGTTACGGTATTCGCGCTGGTCCCACACCTTCACGGCCTTGCCCTGGCGTTCGCCGGCATCGCCCACGCGGATGCCCTCGGGGTTGTAGCCACCCGAACCGAACGGGCTGGTGCCACCGGTGCCGATCCACTTGCTGCCACCGGCGTGCCGGCCTTTCTGCTCCTCCAGGCGCTGCTTGAAGGCTTCGATCAGCTTGTCCAGCCTGCCCAGGGACTGGATCTGCGCGCGCTCCTCGGCGCTCAGCGAGCGCTCGAACTCCTTGCGCAGCCATTCTTCCGGAATCAGCGCTTCCAAGTGCTGATCGAGGTTCTGCAGGCCATTGAAGTAGGCCGAAAAGGCCCGGTCGAATTTGTCGAAGTGGCGTTCATCCTTGACCAGGATCGCCCGCGCCAGGAAGTAGAACTCGTCCATGTCGGCGAACGTCACCCGTTGCTCCAGGGCGTTGATCAGGTCAAGCAACTCGCGCACCGACACTGGCACCTTGGCCGCGCGCATTTCATTGAACAGGTTGAGCAGCATGGCGGACGCCCTCGCAGTCGGAAAGAGGCAATCAGCGGTTGCCGCGCCGGCTCATGAAGGCCAGGCGTTCGAGAAGCTGCACGTCCTGTTCGTTCTTGACCAGGGCACCGGCCAGCGGCGGAATGGCCTTGGTCGGATCGCGTTCGCGCAGCACCGCTTCGCCAATGTTGTCGGCCATCAACAGCTTGAGCCAGTCGACCAGCTCGGAGGTGGAGGGCTTCTTTTTCAGGCCCGGCACCTTGCGCACATCGAAGAAGACGTCCAGGGCTTCGGCCACCAGGGTTTTCTTGATGTCGGGGTAGTGCACGTCGACGATGCGTTGCAGGGTCGCGCGGTCGGGAAAGGCGATGTAGTGGAAGAAGCAGCGACGCAGGAACGCATCGGGCAGCTCTTTTTCGTTGTTGGAGGTAATGATGATGATCGGGCGATGGCGAGCCTTGATGGTTTCGTCGGTCTCGTAGACGTAGAACTCCATCTTGTCGAGTTCCTGCAGCAGGTCGTTGGGGAACTCGATGTCGGCCTTGTCGATTTCATCGATCAGCAGGATGACCCGTTCATCAGCTTCGAAGGCCTCCCACAGCTTGCCTTTCTTGAGGTAGTTGCGCACGTCGTGGACCTTGTCCACACCCAGCTGCGAATCGCGCAGACGGCTGACCGCGTCGTACTCGTACAGGCCCTGGTGGGCCTTGGTGGTGGACTTGATGTGCCAAGTGATCAGCCGCGCACCGAAGGACTCGGCCAACTGCTCGGCCAGCATGGTCTTGCCGGTCCCTGGCTCGCCCTTGACCAGCAGGGGCCGCTGCAGGGTGATCGCGGCATTGACCGCCAGCTTGAGGTCGTCGGTGGCAACGTAGGCGGGGGTGCCTTCGAACTTCATGGGGCTGTCCTCGGGAATCAGGTGTTGGGGGTCGACTATAGCGCGGTGTGTCAATTAAGGCCCCTTCGCGGGCAGAGCCCGCTCCCACAAGGGGCGGTGCAAACTCTGTGGGAGCGGGCTCTGCC
>NZ_JASCPM010000056.1:0-25226 GCF_029960215.1 Pseudomonas sp. PS01301
CTGTGTAGCATATATATGCCTGTGGGAGGGGGTCTCTGCCCGCGAAGGGCTCACTGCGGCCTGCCTGATACACCGCAGGGCCCCTTTCGCGGGCAGAGACCCGCTCCCACCGGTGTTTTTCCCAGCCAATGACTGCTCACACCAGGGCTTGCCAAGGCCTGCCCTCGCCCGCCGCTTGCTCCGCGTCGGGCTCGCTCCTACACTGCGCCATCTTCCCTGGCAAAGCTGACCTTCCCATGATTCGCCTGATTTTCTGGATCGCCATCGTCTTCGCCGCCATCTGGCTGTGGCGCAGGTTCAAGACTCCCGCCCGCGCGCCTCGCGAACAGCACAAGCCGGCCTCGCTGACCATGGTTCGCTGCGCCCAGTGCGGCGTGCACCTGCCAGAGGACAGCGCGTTGCGTCGTGACAGCCACTGGTATTGCAGCCAGCCTCATCTGGAGCAAGGGCCCAGCAACGGTGCCCGCTGAAGCGCAGTTTCTCGGCGGCGCCCAGGCGCAGCGGATGCTGCGCCTGTACCACCTCTACCGCTTGACCATTGGTCTGTCCCTGGTCCTGCTGATTTCCAGCAACATGGACAACCGCCTGCTGGAAGTCGCCGATGGCGAACTGTTCCGCGCCGGCAGCTGGCTCTACCTCATTCTCAACATCCTGGTCGTGGTGCTGATGGGCAACCCGCGCCGGGTGCTGCCGGTATTCAGCCTGGCCACCGCCGACGTGATCATGCTCGCCGGCCTGTTCTACGCGGGTGGCGGCACGCCCAGCGGCATCGGCAACCTGATGATCGCCTCCGTGGCCATGGGCAACCTGTTGCTGCGCGGTCGCCTCGGCCTATTGATCGCCGCACTCGCCACCATCGGCATCATCTACCTGACGTTCTACCTGAGCATCTCCCGACCGGCCGCCGCCAATGACTACCTGCAGGCGAGTACCCTGGGTGTGTTGTGCTTCGCCGTGTGGTTTGTGGTTCAAGGGCTGAGTCGACTGCTGAGCACCAGCGAGAACCTGGCCGAACAACGCGCCAGTGATGTCACCAGCCTGGAGGCCTTGAACTCGCTGATCCTGCAGCGCATGCGCACCGGCATTCTGGTGCTGGACACCGAACTGCGCGTGCAACTGGCCAACCAGGGCGCCCTGGCCCTGTTCGGGCGCATGACGCTCAATGGCGAACTGATCGCCGATCACTCCCCCGACTTGATCGAGCGTCTGTTGCAGTGGCAGACCAACCCAGCCTTGCGGGTCAAAAGCTTGAAGCTGTCGCCTACCGGTCCGTCGATCCAGGCCAGCTTCATTGCCCTGCGCCGCGGTGGCGAGCAGCAGCAGACGCTGGTGTTCCTCGAAGACCTGTCGCAGATCGCGCAGCAGGCGCAACAGCTCAAGCTGGCTGCCCTGGGTCGCCTTACCGCCAGCATCGCCCACGAGATCCGTAATCCGCTGGGCGCCATCAGCCATGCAGGCCAGTTGCTGCAGGAGTCCGAAGACCTGCCGGCCGCCGACCGGCGCCTGACCCAGATCATTCAGGATCACTGCAAGCGCATGAACCTGATCATCGAAAACGTGTTGCAGCTGTCGCGTCGCCGCCCCAGCGCGCCGCACCCACTGGACCTCAAGGCCTGGCTGGAAAACTTCGTCAGCGAATTTCGCACTACCGCCCGTCCCGGCCAGCAATTGCACTTGTATGTCAGCGACGGCACCCTGGAAACCCGCATGGATGCCAACCAGTTGACCCAGGTGCTGAACAACCTGGTAGAAAACGGCCTGCGCTACAGCGCCCAGCAACAGGGCCGCGCGCAGGTCTGGCTGAATCTGTTCGTGGAGCCGACCAACGGTTTGCCGATCCTCGAGGTGCTGGACGACGGCCCGGGCTTTGCCGCCGATCAGTTGCAGCACATGTTCGAGCCTTTCTTCACGACCGAAAGCAACGGCACCGGGCTGGGGCTGTATATTTCCCGCGAGCTGTGCGAAAGCAATCAGGCCCACCTAGACTACAGGGCACGTGAAAAAGGCGGGAGTTGCATGCGTATCACCTTCGCCCACCCGCGCAAACAGGGATGACTATGAGCGCCAGGCAAAAAATTCTGATCGTGGACGACGAGCCGGACATTCGTGAACTGCTGGAGATCACCCTTGGCCGCATGAAGCTGGAAACCCGCAGTGCGCGCGATGTCGCCGAAGCACGCGAATGGCTGGGCCGCGAATCGTTCGACCTGTGCCTGACCGACATGCGCCTGCCCGACGGTACCGGTCTTGAGCTGGTGCAATTCATCCAGCAGCGCTATTCCCACGTGCCGGTGGCCATGATCACCGCGTTCGGCAGCCTGGATACGGCGATCAACGCACTCAAGGCCGGCGCTTTCGATTTCCTCACCAAACCGGTCGATCTGCCGCGCCTGCGGGAGTTGGTCGGTGCCGCGCTGCGCATGCCAGCGCCCGCTGCTGCCGGCAAGGAACCGAGCATAGACCAACGCCTGCTCGGCGAGTCGCCTCCCATGCTCGGCCTGCGCAAGCAGATCGGCCGTCTGGCGCGCAGCCAGGCGCCGGTCTACATCAGTGGCGAGTCAGGCAGCGGCAAGGAGCTGGTCGCCCGGCTGATTCATGAGCAAGGCCCGCGGGCGGATCGACCGTTCATCCCGGTCAACTGCGGGGCCATCCCGGCCGAACTGATGGAGAGCGAGTTCTTCGGCCATCGCAAGGGCAGCTTCACCGGCGCCACCGAGGACAAGCCGGGGCTGTTTCAGGCCGCCCACGGTGGCACACTCTTTCTCGACGAGGTAGCCGACCTGCCGCTGACCATGCAGGTGAAGTTGCTGCGCGCCATTCAGGAGAAGGCCGTACGCGCGGTGGGCGGGCAGACCGAAAACGTGGTCGATGTGCGTATTCTCAGCGCAACCCATAAAGACCTGGCAGCCGAAGTGGCGGCCCAGCGTTTTCGTCAGGACCTGTACTACCGCCTTAACGTGATCGAGCTTCGCGTGCCTTGTCTGCGCGAGCGCCGTGAAGACATTCCGCTGCTGGCCAGCAGCGTGTTGGCGCGCCTGGCGCAAGGCAGCGGCCTGCCTGCCGCACAGTTGACGCCCGCTGCCCTGGAAACCCTCAAGGGCTACCGCTTTCCCGGCAATGTGCGGGAGCTGGAGAACATGCTGGAGCGGGCCTACACCCTGTGTGAGGACGACCGCATCGAAGCGAGCGACCTGCGCCTGAGTGAAACGGCGTCCAGCGTGGAGACCGGCGAGCCCAGCCTGGCCCAGATCGACAACCTGGAAGATTACCTGGAAAGCGTGGAGCGCAAGCTCATCCTGCAAGCCCTGGAAGAAACCCGCTGGAACCGCACGGCGGCGGCGCAGCGCCTGAACATGTCGTTCCGTTCGATGCGCTATCGGCTGAAGAAGCTGGGCCTGGATTGATTCCCCGCAAGTGCGTCAGCGGCACACGCCCCCCTGTAGCAGCGGCGCGAGCCGCGTCGGCGGTGTACGCGGTTTGCCTGAATGAACGCGGCTCGCGCCGCTGCTACGGGATGAGGCGATCCTGCGGTGCGTAAGGCGCTGGATTGATCACGGCATCACGGCCCACCATCAAGTCCACCAGCAGACGACACGAAGCCGGCGCCAGTACCAGCCCGTTGCGGTAATGCCCGCAGTTCAGCCACAGACCCGGATGCCGCGGCAGCTGACCAATGAACGGTACCCCCTCCGGCGACCCCGGACGCAGCCCGGCCCACTGCCGCACCGGCGTGGCATCAGCCAAGGCCGGCAGCAGATCGACCGCCGAGGCCATCAGGCTGTCCAGCGCCTCCTGCGTAGGGGTCTTGTCGAAGCCCGCATGCTCCAGCGTGCTGCCAATCAAGATGTGCCCATCACGGCGGGGAATCGCATAACGCCCCTTGGCCAGCACCATGCTCGGCAGAAAGTTGGCAGCGCACTTGTACAGAATCATCTGGCCCTTGACCGGCTCCACCGGCAAGCCGACACCCAAGGTCTGCAGCAACTCACCGCTCCATGCTCCCGCAGTCAGCACCACCTCATCGGCCAGCAGCTCGCCTTGCGCCGAATGCACACCGATCACACGCGAGCCATCCTGCACGAAACCCTGCACTTCACAGTGCTCACGCACGGTCACGTTGGGCATGGCATTCAACGCCGCTTTCAACGCCTTCACCAAGCGCGGATTGCGCACGTTGGCGACATCCGCCATGTGAATCGCCCGCTTGAACCCAGCCCCGAGCACCGGCACCGCGGCATAGGTAGAAGAGATATCCACAGCCGCCAGCGGCCGACGATTGCGCTCGGCCCAGGCCAACGCCTCGGCCTCATCCTCCAGGTCCAACCAGTACAAGCCGGTCGTGTGCACTTCAGGATCGATGCCTGTCTCGCCAGCCAGACGCTGCCCCAACTGTGGATAGAAATCCTGTGACCAATGCGCCAAGGCAGTGACTGCCGGGCTGTAGCGCCAGGGGTACAGCGGTGAAACGATACCGCCGCCCGCCCAGGACGACTCCTGGCCCACCGCGCTGCGATCGATCAAGGTGACGCGATCCACATGGGCGACAAGGTTATAGGCTGTCAGCAGGCCAATGACACCGCCGCCGACAACGAGAACATGCTCAGACATCAAACGATTCCAAAGAAGGCTCAGCGGCCCCAGCAGGTGGCGGAAGTGGTGCCGGCGGCCATGCCGGTGTTGGTCCGCGCGCCGGTCTGGTTGATGACGAAACTGCCGCACTTGTCACCGACCATCATGGTGGCTGCCCTTGGCGCTGCCGTCAGGCTGAACGTGGTGGCGTCCTTCACCGTCACGATGTTGTACCAGGCATTACCCGCCACGTCGGCGACGTTGGCGTAGCTGCCGGTCCGAGTGAACCCTCTCTCGAAATTTTGTGCACCTTCGGCCAGTACCTGGCCGATCTCGACCCGATGGGTACGCTTCACGTACTCGGTGTAGCTGGGGTAGGCGATGGCGGCGAGGATGCCGACGATGGCGACTACGATCATCAATTCGATAAGGGTAAAGCCTTGTTGCCTGCGCATACGAACACTCATTGTCGTTGTTGCCACATGATACGGCGGTTGATGTTGCTGCCGGGATCGGTGACTGAGTTTTTTGGATCATCGTCACCTCCACTTATACTTCCACCTGACGTTCCACCGTTCCCAGTATTCGGCAATTGGAGTGCAACCATATCGTTGCCAGCAGCATCCTGATAGCTCACAAAAGAAGCCACGTTAACCAGGCCACCGCCGATCACCAAGCCGGAAGTAGACTCCAGCCCTCCGAAGATATTGAAGTTGGTGATCCGCTGGCCAGACTCGGCATCCACTTCCATCAGCTTGCTGGAACCCGCGCTGGAACAAGGATCCGTCGTGTCTAGAATCGCCGTCGTGAAGTACACACGCCCATCGAACAGCAGCGCGGGATACAGCACTCGCTCGCCGGTGGCCGTGGTGCCATAAGTCAGCGGCATGTACCACCCCTTACGCGTGTTGTAATCCACCGTGTTCTGACTGGTATAGACTTTGTTGCCAGTGATGTTGGTGATGGTCTGGCGTTGTAATGAAGACTCAGTGTAGTTGGCGGTCGAACCATTGGCGTCGACGATTGCATAGAAGGCCTGAGTGGCAGTCGTAGTCTTATCAGCTACTTCGTTGAGCTTCCCAGTACCGAAGAAAATGATCTGCCGGCCTTGGGTATAGCTGCCAATGGTAGGCTGTGCGGTAATTGGCTGACTTGCCCCGCCGGAAGCGGTAAACAATGGCGAACCGGAAAAGCCCACGGCACCGTTCGTAGTGCTGGTGAAATCGAACTTCCACATGCGGCCCTTGAGGTCGCCACCATAGGCATATTGCACGACTCCTTGGCTATTGACCTCCAGCGCCACGGAGGACAAACCGTTATCGGTTTCGCCCGAAACAACCACAGGCGTCTGGATCTCGTTGATCAATTTACCGTTCGATACGTCGACCACGAACAGCGAGGCCCGACCAGAAGTACTGCCATAGCCATTTGAGATAAAGGCGGCCCATGTTCCGTTACTCAAACGGGCCACTTCAGGCTTACCGTAGGCATAGCCGATGTTTCCGTAGCCTGCCGTGGTATTGGAGATTTCCCAAAGGGCTCGAACTGTATTGCTGCTGGCTTGGAACAACTGCAGCGCGTAATAAGTTCGCCCGCCAGCGCCGACACCGCCCAAAGCAAGCGTCCTCCAAGACGAGCCGATCTTCGCGTCGGCAACCGTCATTTGTCCATCGTTAAGGAACTTGTGGCCTGTGCCATTGATGTAAGTGGGGTCGGCTACGTAACGCAAATTGGACAGCGTGCTTGAGGGCAAATAAGCGTAACGGCGGGTGCCATCGGTGTTGAGCACACTTGTCATACCATCGTTGCTGCCCACAACGAGGCTAGGTGTCATGGCAGTTGCTTTGGTGTCCAAGTAATTGGTGTAGCTGAAATCGCCTGTAGTGTCCGTAGCCGAAATGGCTGTGGGCGAAGCATAGACCAGCGGCGAATTGATGATATCGCCAAGCAATACCGAGCGAACCTTCAAGCCTGTCTTGTTGGTCCCTTTGGTCCACTCGACCAGATCATTGTTGGAAACACCACTGGGCAGGCCCGTAGCGAGCGTAGCCTGCTGCGCAGGGGAAAAATTCCCCAGCGCCAACGTGATGGGCTGAGCTGTCGTGGTATTGAAGGACTGGAACGTGGTGCTGCCAGCCGAAGTGACCTTGCTGTCGGTCGACCATAAGAGCGTGGAGGTAGGGGAGCCTTTGGCGTCCAAGCCGTAGGCTCGCACCGACCCCCGCCAGTCGGTTGGGTCGTAGAAGGTTTGGTAATACTGGCTTGATGCGGTGAGGTTGACCGAGTTGACGGTGGCCCCGCCACCGGAACCTGCTTTGGATGCGATATCATTCAGCGCTGCGGTCAGCGCAGCACTCAGCCCGGCAGCATCGGTTGCCTGGTAATACTTACCTTGGCCATAAAGCTCGGCGGCATCCCTGAGCATCTGGTTATTGGCCGCAAAACCTACCGTATAGGTAGACATGTTCTGCTTGGGAAAATCTGCAGCATCCCAACTTTTGCCAGCAGCATCGGTGCCGCCTGTGCGCATGTCGATGTCGTAGGCAAATTTCGCTATGTCGTCGAGATAAAGCGTATCGCCCTCGCCGTCGCCGTTGAGGTTGTCCCCGTCGTTGGCGCTGTTGCCGTCCCAGTTCGGGAGGCGAGAACCGCCCAGCGGATCATTAGTAGGAAACGTACGATCATAGGTCGGCAGACCATCGGTAATGACCACGCCATAGTTCTTCTGGCAACGGTATTGGATCGGGCTCGTGTAGGTGCTTGGCGTACTGTTGTAATAAGGCGTTAGGCCCCTGAAGTAGCGCGTGATCTCGTAGTAGGTTTCTGCCAATGGCGTGTTGGCGATGGAGCCCAAGTCGTCAATCGCACTCTGCAGTGCTCTGTAGTTGGCAGGGCCTGCCGACGTGGTGGTGCTGATATCAGCGACGTTGCGCGATATGAAACCGCCGGGGCCAGAGTCGCCCGAGCGCGGCGGATTGAAAGTCGCCAAACCGATGCGCAACGTCCGATTGGCATCGACGATCGCAGAAGCTGCAGCGCGCGCCACGTTGATGCGATAGTCCTGTGGAATCGAGTTATCGGTATAGTTTTTAGTTGTTGTACCACTGGGCAACTGATCGATGAGGTACGAAATGTACCGGGCCGAATAGCGAGTGTTGCCGTTGCCTACCGGGTCGGGTAGGCGAAGGCAGTACTTGACCCCGTTGGGACGCAGAAAGCCGGAGTAATTCAGGGAACAAGCCCCTTGTCGGAACGAGCTGTAGAACAGGTTCTCGTTATCCATGTCGACGTTGTAATACTGGTTGCAGGAGTTGCTGTACCCACAAATGTAAATCTGGGTACGTGTCACGGACTGATCGAACCCGGTGGCACGAATGAGGTTATCCATACTGCCGGAATCGTCCACCAGCAACATGACGTTAGGCGCAACCGATCCTGAACTCAGCAGAGGCGAGTCAGAGGGCGTGAATGCATATAATGGCGCGCTGACATACAGACCAGCCAGCAGGCCCAGCACGAGTTTGAACATGTCGTGCCTACTACTTCTGCTTGGCATAAATACTCTCCAACACGGTGCGCGAAGTCCCCTGGATACCCACCCCGGTGATGCGATACAGCTCGTAGTATGTTTTCTGGGTATTGATCGGCAGCCCACTGGCGATGATCGCTGGGTTATTGGTAGTGCCCACCTTTTGAATCGCGTAATAGCCCTGTCCGGACTGAGTCCACACCACACCGTTGGCCGCACTGTAAGTGTTAGTACCTATCGTGCCGGCCGTAGTGGGTGGCGCACACGTGGCAGCATCTTGGCAGAAGCCCAGCGTATAGGCGGCGGGCTTGACGGTGTTTTCGCCGAGACGAAGCATGGCTTCGGCTATCTGGAAAGACCCATTGCGCAAGGTGACGCTGCCCGCCATCTTTTCCTGCAACGTGGCATTCTGCATAGACGAGACGCCTATCAAAGTCAGCAGCAACAGAAACACCAGGCAGACCACCAGCGTCATGCCACGTTGCCTGCCTGGATGGGGATGAGCAAATGCAAACATCATGAAAGCCTCGTCACAGCAGCCGATTTCGCAGTGCAATCACTGTATTGAACGTCCGGGTTTGCGCACGCGAGTTTGGCGTAGCAGCCTGATCCGCCACTTGCAGACTGATGCGCACACTGCGAATGAGGTCGTAGTTGGTTGGGGTAGCTACATAGGTGCTAGCGTTGGGGTTGGCTGCTGATGAGGCCATGCCGAAGGTCACATCGAACGCCAGTACGTTGCCAATTAGCGGTTGTACATCCGTCGCTACGTTACCCGACCTGACTTGATTGCTGCTGAAGGTGTAGACGATACGGCGTATCGGAATAACCTGCTGACCAACGACCGCGGCAGGCATGTCTGCTGGTACGTAAGCCGTCGAAAAACTGCGGCAGTCTGTAAGAATGTTCCAGTTGGCATTGGTACCGTTATTGCCCACGTCAGCGGTGATCAGCGTAAGAATCACGCTGTTGTTGGCGCCACGGGTAATGGTAATCGGCGCAGCATAGGCGGCTGTGAAGTCTTTGGTAGGCGTGCTGTCGAGCGGATTTGCCTGGCAGCCAAAAAAACCTGTCATGCGGATTTCCTGGGCCATCTTGCTCATCAGAAAGCGTCCATCTTCCTGAATGTTCGCTGCGGCATTCTGGCTTTGATAGGTATTTCTGGCCGCAAGAAATATCTGGGTGACGCCCAGCACGATGACCAGACCCAACGTCATGGCGACCATCAGCTCGATGAGGCCGATGCCTCGAGATGAGCGTCTCATTTGATCCCCTTATCGATGGCCACGCGACTCGTCAACGTGAACGTCTGCAGGCCATCGCCGTTGCTCTGTACACCGGAGACGCTCGCCGCGCTGGTTGCACGCGCATCGCTCCATTGCAGGGTAATGGTGACGACGCGATTGTTCACAGCGATGCTGCTGCCCGCACTGACCCCGCCGATGGCTTTGGCATTAGCGGCGAAGTCGGCGAGATCTTGTGCTCGGGTATCGGTGGTGTTGCCCGTTGGCGCAGCATCAAGGTTGGCCAGCGCATAGTTGCCGTCCGGATTGGCCCTGATGCGGTCCATCATGTCGTAGGCGATGAAGCTGGCTTGACTGGTAAGCGCCGAACTGTCGGTAAACTTGAGAGCGTTGAGCTGCAAGGCTGCAGCTCCCAGCAGACCGATGCCCATGATCAGCAGCGAAACCAGAACCTCGATCAGGCTGACTCCTGTTTGCCCAATGCGCATGTTCATGGACAAGTGCCCCCTAGTATCACCCGCCCGTTAATGCAAACACCGATGGCCTTGGTGAAGGTGCCTCGGACATAGGAAAACGCCACTGCCGTGACTGGGTTGGCCATCGCGCCCAAATTGTTGTACTCGATGTTGGCAATGTTCTTGGGTGTAACGACAGCTGCCGTTGCCATCGGTGCGATCACTCGCAATGCCGGGTTGGTTACTGCACCTGCGTTGACGACCTGAATATCGAGACGACTCGTCCAGTCGTTCGCAGTGGAAGGCGTAACACGTACGCTTACACCCCTGTTGATCGCCTCGAGCCGCGCATAGTTGAGTGCCCGATACAAGTCCGTGGATTCAGTGTCCGCTTTGGTGTTGTTCATCAAGGTAACGAACGATGGAATCCCCACGGTCACCAGGATGGCCAGCACCGCGATCGTCACCATCAGCTCGACCAGCGTAAACCCCTTGTAACCATGCCGCATTGGACGCCTCCCCCAGGAGCACTGACTATAAACCAGCGCTCGCGCGGTTCGCTGGGCGCACAGGATATACGGTTGTTCTAGAGGGATCAGCGCCTGTTGCACAGAAACCCAGGGAGGGTTGGCATGAACAGCAAGGGAGTGACATTGGTGGAGCTGGTGGTAGTGCTGGCAGTGGTGGGGATATTGGGGGCGATTGCCGTGCCAGCCTTACACAGCCTGTTGCAGGAGCAGCAAGGAAAAGTGGTGGCACAGGAACTGGCGCAAACGCTTCGTACCGCTCGTCTTGAAGCCATCCTTCGGCATAGTCCCGTCGTGGTGAGAGCCTCCCGCGATGGTTGGAGGCACGGCTGGACAACCTTGATTGATAGACGCGGCTTGAGGCTCCACGCTCACAAGCTGGATGGCAAAGTCCCTATCGTCGGCAATCGATGGGTACGCGAGGAGGTGCGCTTCAACAGCTTCGGTGCACCTGCGGGGGTAGGACGTCAATCAAATCTGGGATCGTTGTTCATATGCGACCCGAAGCGGCTCAAGCTGCGTTGGCGTGTGGTAATCAGCTGGGCCGGCAGGGTCAGGATTACCGATAAGCCGGATCCTGACAGTGCCAACCTGTGCACCCGATGGCCTAGGTAATCGCCTTGACCCGCAATTCCTTGGGCATCGAGAACGTGATGTTCTCCGGCCGGCCGATCAGCTCGTCGGCTCCGGTCGCGCCCCAGGCGTGCAGTTGCTCGATGACGCCGCGCACCAGCACTTCGGGTGCCGAGGCGCCGGCGGTGATGCCGATGCGCTGCACGCCGTCGAACCAGCCTTGCTGCATGTCTTCGGCGCCGTCGATCAGATAGGCCGGAGTGGACATGCGCTCGGCCAGCTCGCGCAGGCGGTTGGAGTTGGAGCTGTTCGGGCTGCCCACCACCAGCACAACGTCGCACTCGTCGGCCAGGATCTTGACCGCGTCCTGACGGTTTTGCGTGGCGTAGCAGATGTCGTCCTTGCGCGGTCCGCCGATGGCCGGAAAGCGCGCACGCAGCGCATCGATAACCCGGCTGGTGTCATCCATCGACAACGTCGTCTGGGTGACGAAGGCGAGGTTTTCCGGATTGACGACCTTGAGGTTGGCGACGTCTTCCTCGTCTTCGACCAGGTAGATGGCGCCTCCGTTGCTGGCGTCGTACTGGCCCATGGTGCCTTCCACTTCCGGGTGTCCGGCGTGGCCGATGAGAATGCACTCACGTCCGTCGCGGCTGTAGCGGGCCACTTCGATGTGCACCTTGGTGACCAGCGGGCAGGTCGCGTCGAACACCTTGAGCCCGCGTCCGGCCGCTTCCTGACGCACGGCCTGGGAGACGCCATGGGCGCTGAAGATGACGATGACGTCGTCGGGCACCTGGTCGAGTTCATCGACGAAGATGGCACCACGGTTGCGCAGGTCTTCGACCACGAACTTGTTGTGCACCACTTCGTGACGGACGTAGATCGGTGCGCCGAAGACTTCCAGCGCGCGGTTGACGATCTCGATCGCTCGGTCCACACCCGCGCAGAAGCCGCGGGGATTGGCGAGTTTGATTTGCATGCTTGCCTCGGTGCCCTTAAAGGGCCGTGACCGAAAGAATTTCCACCTCGAAGGTCAGGGTCTTGCCTGCCAGGGGGTGGTTGAAGTCTACCGTCACTTCACGGTCGTCGAATGCCTTCACCACGCCCGGAAGCTCGGTGTTGGCGGCGTCGTTGAAGATCACCAGCAACCCTTCGGACAACTCCATGCCCTCGAACTGCGATGCCGGCATGACCTGCACGTTCTGCGGGTTGGGCTGGCCGAAAGCGTTTTCCGGCAGCACCTTGACGGTGCGTCGGTCGCCGGCCTTGAAGCCGAACAGGGCCGCTTCGAAGCCTGGCAACAGGTTGCCGTCGCCGACCTTGAAAGTCGCCGGCGACTTGTCGAATGTGCTGTCGACGGTATCACCGTTTTCCAGGTGCAGGGCGAAGTGCAGGGTCACTTCGGTGTTTTCCCTGATTCGCTGCTCAGTCATGCACCGCTTCTCCGCTTTTCTTGCTCTTGAACATATCCAACGCCAGCATGATCGCACCGACGGTGATGGCACTGTCGGCCAGGTTGAACGCCGGGAAACGCCAGCGATCCTGCCAATGCACCAGAATGAAATCGACCACGTGGCCCAGCACGACGCGGTCGAACAGGTTGCCTACCGCCCCGCCCAGTACCAGCGCCAGGGCAATTGCCAGCCAGGTGTCGCCGCGGCCCAGACGCTTGAGCCACACCACCAGCACCACACTGACCACCACGGCGATCAGGGTGAACAGCCAGCGCTGCCAGCCGCCGCTGTCCGCCAGGAAGCTGAAGGCGGCGCCGGTGTTGTAGGCAAGGGTCCAGCTGAGCAGGTCGGGAATGACCACGATCTGCTCATACATCTGCAGGTTGCCATCGAAATAGAACTTGGTGGCCTGGTCCAGCGCCATGACCAGCACGCTGAGCCACAGCCACTTCAAGTGACCGTAGCGACCGAAAGACGCCGACGAATCAGGCATAGTGGCGCACCTCGCCATCACCGCTGATGTTGTCGACGCAGCGACCGCAGATTTCCGGATGCTCGGGGTTCACGCCCACGTCATCGCGGAAGTGCCAGCAACGCGCGCATTTGACGCCACCCGACTTGACTACCTTGAGCTTCAGGCCGGCCACGTCGGTGACCACCGCATCGGCCGGAGCCTGAGCGAACGGCGCCAGGGTGGCGCCCGAGGTGATCAGCACGAAGCGCAGCTCGTTACCCAGTTTGGCCAGGTCAGTGTTGAGCGCGTCTTCGCTGTACAGCGTCACTTCGGCCTGCAGGTTGCCGCCGATGGCCTTGGCCGCGCGCTGGTTTTCCATTTCCTTGTTGACCGCAGCCTTCACCGCCATCACCCGCTCCCAGTAGGCACGGTCCAGCTCGAAGCCCTCGGGCAGCTCGCTCAGGCCCTGGTACCAGGTGTTGAGCATCACCGACTCGTTGCGCTCGCCGGGCAGGTACTGCCACAGCTCGTCGGCGGTGAACGCCAGGATCGGCGCGATCCAGCGAACCAGCGCCTCGCTGATGTGGTACAGCGCGGTCTGGCAGGAGCGACGGGCGACGCTGTTGGCGCCGGTGGTGTACTGGCGGTCCTTGATGATGTCGAGGTAGAAACCGCCCAGCTCCTGCACGCAGAAGTTGTGCACCTTGGAGTAGACGTTCCAGAAACGGTATTCGCCGTAGTGCTCTTCCAGTTCGCGCTGCAGCAGCAGAGCACGGTCCACGGCCCAGCGGTCGAGGGCGATCATCTGATCGGCTGGCAGCAGGTCGGTGGCCGGGTTGAAGCCGCTGAGGTTGGAGAGCAGGAAGCGCGCGGTGTTGCGGATGCGACGATAGGCATCGGCACTGCGCTGCAGGATGGTGTCCGACACGGCCATCTCGCCCGAATAGTCGGTGGCCGAAACCCACAGGCGCATGATGTCGGCGCCCAGGGTATCGTTGACCTTCTGCGGGGCGATGACGTTGCCCAGCGACTTGGACATCTTGCGGCCGTTCTCGTCCACGGTGAAACCGTGGGTCAGCAGCTCGCGGTACGGCGCGTGGTTGTCGATGGCGCAACCGGTCAGCAACGAAGAATGGAACCAGCCACGGTGCTGGTCGGAACCTTCCAGGTACAGGTCGGCGCGCGGGCCGCTTTCATGACCCATCGGGTGCGAGCCGCGCAGCACGTGCCAGTGGGTGGTGCCCGAGTCGAACCAGACGTCCAGCGTGTCGCTGATCTTGTCGTAGTTGGCCGCCTCGTCGCCCAGCAGCTCGGCCGGGTCCATCTTGAACCAGGCTTCGATGCCTTCGACTTCGACGCGCTTGGCCACCTCTTCCATCAGCTCGACGGTGCGCGGGTGCAGTTCACCGGTGGCCTTGTCGAGGAAAAACGGGATCGGCACGCCCCAGTTGCGCTGGCGCGAGATGCACCAGTCGGGACGGTTGGCGATCATCGAGTGCAGGCGCGCCTGCCCCCAGGCCGGGACGAACTTGGTGTCTTCGATGGCTTTCACCGCGCGTTCGCGCAGGGTGTCGCCTTCGACCGGTGGCTTGTCCATGCCCACGAACCACTGCGCAGTGGCGCGGTAGATCAGCGGGGTCTTGTGACGCCAGCAGTGCATGTAGCTGTGGCTGACCACTTCGGTGTGCATCAGCGCGCCGACTTCGGCCAGCTTGTCGACGATGTTCTGGTTGGCCTTGAAGATGAACTGGCCACCGAAGAACGGCAGCGATTCGACGTACACGCCGTTGCTCTGCACCGGGCTGATGATGTCGTCGTTGGTCAGGCCGTATTGCTTGCTGGTGACGAAGTCGTCGACACCATAGGCCGGGGCGCTGTGCACCACGCCCGTCCCGGCACCCAGCTCGACGTAGTCGGCCAGGTACACCGGCGACAGACGATCGTAGAACGGATGACGGAAGTTGATCAGCTCCAGCTTGGCGCCCACGGTGGTGGCGACGACCGAGCCTTGCAGGTTGTAGCGGGCCAGGCTGCTTTCCACCAGTTCTTCGGCGAGCACCAGCAGACGGTCACCGACGTCGACCAGCGCGTAGGTGAGCTCGGGATGCACGTTGAGCGCCTGGTTGGCCGGAATGGTCCACGGGGTGGTGGTCCAGATCACGATGCTGGCCGGTTTCTCCAGGCCTGGCAGACCGAAGGCATCGGCCAGCGCTTGCTGGTCGGCGATCGGGAAGGCGACGTCGATGGTCGGCGACTTCTTGTCGGCGTACTCGACCTCGGCCTCGGCCAGGGCCGAACCGCAGTCGAAGCACCAGTTCACCGGCTTCAGACCCTTGAACACGAAACCGTTGCGGACCATTTCCGCCAGGGCGCGGATCTCGCCGGCCTCGTTGGTGAAGTTCATGGTCTTGTACGGGTTGGCCCAGTCGCCGAGCACGCCCAGACGGATGAACTCGGCTTTCTGCCCTTCGATCTGCTCGCTGGCATAGGCACGGCACAGTTCGCGGGTCTTGTCGCCGCCCAGGTTCTTGCCGTGGGTGACCTCGACCTTGTGCTCGATCGGCAAGCCATGGCAGTCCCAGCCCGGCACGTACGGCGCATCGAAGCCGGCCAAGGTCTTGG
Source organism: Pseudomonas sp. PS01301 (assembly GCF_029960215.1). Taxonomy (NCBI): domain Bacteria; kingdom Pseudomonadati; phylum Pseudomonadota; class Gammaproteobacteria; order Pseudomonadales; family Pseudomonadaceae; genus Pseudomonas; species Pseudomonas sp. PS01301. The sequence goes on from NZ_JASCPM010000056.1 coordinate 15,431, forward strand.
AACGGATGATCATGTCCTTAAGGATCTTGTTGACCGCATGACCGATGTGAATATTGCCGTTGGCATAGGGCGGGCCGTCGTGCAGGACGAACTTGGGACGGTCCTTGCCAATTTCGCGAAGCTTCTGGTACAGGCCAATGCTGTCCCAGCGCTGCAGAGTTTGCGGCTCGCGCTGGGGCAGGCCGGCCTTCATTGGGAAGGCGGTGTCCGGAAGGTTTAGCGTGGCTTTGTAGTCGGTCATTTCAGGCTCTTCAATTTAAGCGGTTGGCTTGGCCCAGTGGGCACGCGCGGCGGCGACATCCGCATCGATCGCCGACTTCAGCGCCTCCAGCGAGGCGAAACGCTGCTCATCACGCAGCTTGTGGTGGAACGCCACCGTTAAATGCCGGCCATAGAGGTCACCGGCAAAGTCCAGCAAATGCACTTCCAGGTGGGCACTGCCATCACCTGCAACGGTTGGCCGCACGCCTATGTTGGCGACTCCCGGCCAGGTCTTGCCATCGATGTCGACACTCACCAGGTAGACCCCGGTCAGCGGCACGCGACGGCGCTTGAGTTGCACATTGGCAGTGGGCCAGCCCAGTTGGCGGGCCAGCTTCTGCCCATGCAGGACCCTTCCTTCGATGCAGAAGGGTCGGCCGAGCAGTTGCTCGGCACGTTCGAAATCGGCCGCCGCCAAGGCCTTGCGGACCTGGGTGCTGCTCACCCGCTGGCCGTCCAGTTCAACGGTCTGCGCCGCCTCGACGGTGAAGCCTTGAAGGCTGCCGGCCTGGGTCAGGAAATCGAAGTCCCCTGCCCGGTCGCAGCCGAAACGAAAGTCGTCGCCGACTTCCAGATGCTTCACGCCCAGGCCGTCGATCAGGATGGTGTCGACGAACTCCGAGGCGCTGAGCTGGCTCAGGCGCTTGTTGAAAGCCAGGCACAGCACCAGGTCGACCTGTTCGTCGGCCAGCAACTGCACCTTGTCGCGCAACCGGGCCAGGCGGGCCGGCGCGGTCTGCGGACTGAAGTATTCGCGCGGCTGGGGCTCGAAGATCACCACGCAGCTGGGCACGCCCAACTCACGGGCACGCTCGCGCAGCCGCGCCAGGATAGCCTGATGGCCGCGGTGGACACCGTCGAAATTGCCAATGGTGGCGGCGCAGCCCCGATGCTGGGGCCGCAGATTGTGAAGGCCTCGAACCAGCTGCATAACGCGCTTCTTGCTCATAAAGTGGTCGATTATAACCATACCCACGCGCCGACGACAGGCAACAGCGTGCTTGGATGTTCGCTAATGCACAAAACCGCTGGCATCCAAGGATCAGGCCAGCCCGCGGCGGGCGAAGTCCTTGAGGCGGAAGCCCATGGCCAACAACATTCCGAAATACACTAGCACGCCTGTCAACACCAGCAGCCCCAGGCGCAGGAAGCGTTCGAGCATCTGGCCGTCAGCCCATGCCGGCATGTACTGCAGCAATACCAGCAAGGCGGCGGCCATGGCCAGCACGGCGATGCCCAGCTTGCATAAAAAGACGGTCCAGCCGGGTTCCGGCTGAAACAGGTCCTGCTGGCGCAGCTTCCAATACAGCAGCCCGGCGTTCAGGCAGGCACCCAGGCTGATGGCCAGCGCCAGGCCAGCGTGCTGCAGGTGGCTGATGAACATCAGGTTGAAGACCTGCGTAGCCACCAGCGTGAAGAGCGCGATCTTCACCGGCGTACGGATGTTCTGCTGCGCATAGAAACCCGGCGCCAGCACCTTGATCAGGATGATGCCCAGCAGACCGATGGAATAGGCGATCAGTGCGCGCTGGGTCATGGCCGCATCCAGAGCGGTGAATTTGCCGTACTGGAACAGGGCCACGGTCAACGGCTCGGCGAGCAATGCCAGGGCCACGGCGCAAGGCAGCACCAGCACGAAGCACAGACGCAGCCCCCAGTCGAGGATGCGCGAGTACTCATGGCGGTCCTTGTTGGCGTAGGTTTTGGAAAGGGTCGGCAACAGAATGGTACCCAGCGCCACCCCCAGCACGCCCGAAGGCAGCTCCATCAGACGGTCGGCGTAGTACATCCACGAGACCGAGCCTGCTACCAGAAAAGAGGCGAAGATGGTGTTGATGATCAGCGATATCTGGCTGACCGACACCCCGAGAATGGCCGGCAGCATCTGCTTCATCACGCGCACCGCGCCGGTGTCGCGCAGACTCAGACGCGGCAGTACCAGCAGGCCGAGTCGTTTCAGATGCGGCAGTTGATACAGCAGCTGCGCCAGTCCGCCCGCCAGGACCGCCCAGCCGAGCGCCATCACCGGCGGATCGAAATACGGCGTGAGGAACAGCGCGAACAGGATCATCGACACGTTGAGCAGCGTAGGCGTGAAGGCCGGCACCGAAAAGCGGTTGTAGGTATTGAGGATCGCACCGACGAAGGACGACAGCGAGATCAGCAATATATAAGGAAAGGTCACCCGCAGAAGGTCGGTGGTGAGATGGAATTTCTCCGGCGTGTCGGCGAAGCCTGGCGCGGTGGCCCAGATGACCCAGGGTGCGGCCAGGATCCCGGCCACCGTGACCAGCGCCAGGGCCAGGGTCAACAGGCCGGCGACGTAGGCAATGAAGGTACGCGTGGCCTCCTCGCCCTGCTGGTTCTTGTACTCGGCGAGAATCGGCACGAAGGCCTGGGAGAACGCACCCTCGGCGAAGATCCGGCGCAACAGGTTCGGCAGCTTGAAGGCGATGAAAAAGGCGTCGGTGGCCATGCCGGCGCCGAAGATGCGCGCAATGATGGTGTCGCGGACGAAGCCCAGCACCCGCGAAACCATGGTGATGGAGCTGACCGCGGCCAGGGATTTGAGTAGATTCATCGAAAGTTTTTCATGCCCGTTGACGAAGAGCAGGCCCATATCCGGCCCAGGTGTGCGATACTCCGCGCCGCATCAGCAGGCAGAGCCAAAACCTCGCGAGTGTACAGGTCACGGGCCAGAAGTGAATCACTTCGACACCGACCGACCACTTAGCGGATCGTTTCACGTACCCTTGACAACCAACTCGTTGATGGGCATGATTCGCGGCCTTATTTGTTTGCTATTTCAAAAAGTCTTTCGAGGAGCTCGACGGTGGCCAACTCACCTTCCGCCAAAAAACGTGCAAAACAGGCTGAGAAGCGTCGCAGCCACAACGCCAGCCTGCGTTCCATGGTTCGCACCTACATCAAGAATGTAGTCAAAGCCATCGACGCAAAAGACGCCGAAAAAGCACAAGCTGCTTATGTTCTGGCCGTGCCAGTTATCGACCGTATGGCCGATAAAGGCATCATCCACAAGAACAAGGCTGCTCGTCACAAAGGCCGTCTGAATGGCCACATCAAAGCACTGAACCAGGCTGCTGCTGCCTGATCAGCTGTACGATGTAGAAAAAGCCGACCCCAGGGTCGGCTTTTTTGTGCCTGTATGAAAGAGGCAATATCGATGTGGCCCCTTTCGCGGCCGATGACCGCTCCTACGGTGGTGTGTATCCGTAGGAGCGGTTATCGGTCGCGAAAGGCACATCGCAATTATTCGGTGGTACAGGGACGAATGGGGATGGCGGTCACGGCGTTCTGCGGGCTGCCTTCGATCATGCGGTCGCTGTAGACCAGGTACACAAGGGCGTTGCGTTTCTTGTCGTGAAAGCGCACCACCTGCATGGTCTTGAACACCAGCGACGTGCGCTCCTTGAACACCTCCTCGCCTTCCTTCAAGTTGTCCGGCAACTGGATCGGCCCGACCTGGCGACAGGCGATGGACGCCTCGGCGCGGTCTTCGGCCAAGCCCAGACCACCTTTCACCCCGCCCGTCTTGGCCCGCGACAGGTAGCAGGTCACACCCGGCACCTTGGGGTCATCGAATGCTTCGACGACGATCCGATCGTTGGGACCGACAACCTTGAACACCGTGGACACCTGACCAATTTCCTCGGCATTCGCCAGCATCGGCAAGCACAATAGGGTGGCCGCGAAAGCCTTGAGCACATTCATCGAAACGTTCCTGTAGGGGTCAAACGAGGATCAGGTTGTCGCGGTGTACCAGCTCGGGCTCGGCCATGTAGCCCAGCAAGCGCTCGATGACGTCCGACGACTGACCGATGATTTTCTGTGCTTCGAGCGCACTGTAGTTGGCCAGGCCGCGGGCGACTTCGCGACCATCCGGCGCCACGCACACTACCATCTCACCGCGCCTGAAGCTGCCCTGCACCACTTTCACGCCCACCGGCAGCAGACTCTTGTGGCCACCGGTCAGGGCCTGCACGGCCCCGTCGTCGAGCACCAGAGTGCCACGGGTCTGCAGATGCCCGGCGAGCCACTGCTTGCGCGCAGCCAGCATTTCACGCTCGGGCGACAGCAGCGTACCCAGGCGCTCGCCGGCCTTGAGCCGATCCAGCACGCGCTCGATACGGCCGCCGACGATCACCGTGTGCGCTCCGGAGCGCGCGGCCAGGCGCGCGGCGCGCAACTTGGTCTGCATGCCGCCGCGGCCCAGCGCACCGCCGGTACCGCCAGCAACGGCGTCGAGCGACGGGTCGTCGGCGCGCGCTTCGAAGATCAGTTGGGCATCGGGATTGGTGCGCGGGTCGGCATCGAACATGCCGTCGCGGTCGGTGAGAATGACCAGCAGGTCCGCTTCCACCAGGTTGGCCACCAAAGCAGCCAGGGTGTCGTTGTCACCGAAGCGGATCTCGTCGGTGACCACGGTGTCGTTTTCGTTGATGACCGGCACCACGCCCAGCTCGACCAGCGTACGCAGCGTGCTGCGCGCATTGAGGTAGCGCTTGCGATCGGACAGGTCGTCATGGGTGAGGAGAATCTGGGCGGTGTGCCGACCATGCTCGGCGAAGCTCGACTCCCAGGCCTGTACCAGACCCATCTGGCCGATAGCCGCAGCCGCCTGCAATTCGTGCATGCCACTGGGGCGCTTGGCCCAGCCGAGGCGACTCATGCCGGCCGCCACTGCACCCGAAGACACCAGTACCAACTCGACCCCGGCGTTGTGCAAAGCAACCATCTGCTCGACCCATACGCCCATCGCCGCGCGATCCAGACCCTTGCCGTCCGCGGTCAGCAGCGCACTGCCGATCTTCACGACCCAGCGCTGCGCGCCCGTCACCTTGCTCCGCATCATCTGCCAACCTTTGCCCGGTAGAAAAACAAAAACGCCGCTCATGGTGAGCGGCGTTTAGTTTAACACTGGAGATCACTGTGGGAGCGGTCATCGGCCGCGAAGAAGACACCGTGGAGTGCCAGGCACACCGCGGTGCGCCCTTCGCGGCCGCGGACCGCTCCTACAGGAGCGGGACCTGCACCCATACGCACTAGTCGCGGACGTAGATGATTTCCGGGCCGTCTTCGGCGTCTTCTTCGTCCCAGTCGTCGTCATCGCCGATGTCGTGGACGCTCTTCACGCCGCTGCGACGCAGCGCGCGCTGGTCGTCCAGCGCCTGCAGCTGGGCGCGCGCTTCGTCTTCGATGCGCTGATCGAGCTCGGCCAGCTCGTCGGCATAGGCCGGATCGCGCGCCAGACGGTCGGCACGGTCTTCCAGGTAGCGCATGATGTCACGGCTCAGGCGCTCGGTACCTTCCTTGGCGATGGCCGAGATCACATAGACCGGACCTTCCCACTCCAGGCGATCGACAATCTCCTTGACGCGCTCTTCGTGCTCTTCTTCCAGGATCTGGTCGCACTTGTTGAGCACCAGCCAACGCTCGCGCTCGGCCAGGGACGGGCTGAATTTGACCAGCTCGTTGACGATCACTTCGGCGGCGTCGGCAGCACTGGTTTCATCCAGCGGCGCCATGTCGACCAGATGCAGCAGAATGCGGGTACGCGCCAGATGCTTGAGGAAGCGGATGCCCAGACCGGCACCGTGGGAAGCCCCCTCGATCAGGCCCGGAATGTCGGCCACGACGAAGCTCCTCCAGCGGTCGACACTCACCACGCCCAGGTTGGGGACCAGAGTGGTGAACGGGTAATCGGCCACCTTGGGCTTGGCTGCAGACACCGAGCGAATAAAGGTGCTTTTACCGGCATTGGGCAGACCCAGCAGACCGACGTCAGCCAGCACTTTCATCTCCAGCTTGAGATCGCGCTGCTCGCCTGGCTTGCCTGGGCTGGTCTGGCGCGGTGCACGGTTGGTACTGGATTTGAATCGGGTGTTGCCCAGGCCGTGCCAGCCACCATGAGCCACGAGCAGGCGCTGACCAGCCTTGACCAGGTCACCGATGACTTCCTGAGTGGAGGCGTCGATCACCGTGGTACCTACCGGCACGCGCAACTCCAGGTCTTCACCCTTCTTGCCGGTGCAGTCGGTGCTGCCGCCGTTGGCGCCGCGCTCGGCATCGAAGTGACGGGTATAACGGTAGTCGACCAGGGTGTTGAGGTTTTCGTCGGCGATCATGTAGATCGAGCCGCCATCACCACCGTCGCCGCCGTTGGGGCCGCCATTCTCGATGAATTTTTCGCGGCGAAAACTCATGCAGCCGTTGCCACCATCACCCGCCTTCACGCGGATGGACACTTCATCTACAAACTTCATTAAAAATACGCCTCTCGCCGCCAAGGCGAGCCAATGAACCTGAAACGTAAGGCTCTTGCAAAAATGAGCGCGGCAAACCCGTCAATGACTCACGTACCGACAGCCCATGCAAACCTTTGCAAGAGACTCACTCCATAAACGAAAAAGCCCCGTCGCAAGACAGGGCTTCTCCAGCGACGTCGCGATTAGGCTGCGACAACGCTCACGTAACGACGACCGAAGGCGCCCTTTACTTCGAACTTGATCACGCCTGCGACTTTCGCGAACAGGGTGTGATCTTTACCCATGCCAACGCCGTAGCCAGCGTGGAATTGGGTGCCGCGCTGACGCACGATGATGTTGCCTGGGATGATAGCCTGGCCGCCATACATCTTCACGCCAAGGCGTTTGGCTTCTGAGTCGCGACCGTTACGGGTACTACCACCAGCTTTTTTGTGTGCCATGAGTCAATTCTCCTAGTGAGGAATTAGGCTGAAATTACGCCTGAATACCGGTGATTTTGATCTCGGTGTACCACTGGCGGTGGCCCATGCGCTTCATGTGGTGCTTACGACGACGGAACTTGATGATGCGGACCTTATCGTGACGACCTTGGGAAATCACTTCAGCCACAACGGTAGCGCCGGCAACCACTGGAGCGCCGATGTTCACGTCGTCGCCATTGGCGACCAACAGAACGCGATCAAAGGTAACGGATTCGCCGGTGGCGATTTCCAGTTTTTCGATCTTCAGGTATTCACCTGGGGCGACCTTGTATTGCTTGCCACCGGTAACGATTACTGCGTACGACATGGTATTTCTCCGATAATCCTGCTCACCCAGCTCTTTATAAGTAGAGTGTCGGCTGGCATGGCTGCATGGGTTGGAACGCCCCAAATGCAATTGCGTAAGGCAGGTGCTGCCCAGGAAGTTCAGGGTGCGCGATTGTACGCAAGCCATGAACCGCTGACAAGAGGCCGCCAGTCGCCCGAACGGTTGGGCGCTGCGGGCAAAACGATGCCGGCGCAGGTTCACGACCAGCTTCCTGCCCGGCATACGGGCGTTGCAGGCCACGGACGCGCCTTGACACGCTCCAACCCGCGTCCTAGCATGCCGCGCAACCCTTCTGGAGCGACTCTCGCTGATGCAACCCCAAGCTTTCTACCGCGCGGTGGCGGACGATTTCAGCGCCGTCGACGAGATCATCAAGAAGCAGCTGACCTCGCGTGTGCCGCTGGTATCGACGATCAGCGACTATATTACCTCCTCCGGAGGCAAGCGCCTGCGCCCGTTGCTGGTGTTGCTCGCTGGCAAAGCCCTGGGCCATCAAAGCGATGACCTGCGGCTGCTGGCGGCCACCATCGAGCTGCTGCACACCTCGACCCTGCTGCACGATGACGTGGTCGACATGTCCGGCATGCGTCGTGGCCGCTCTACCGCCAACGCCAAGTGGGGCAATGCTCCGAGCGTGCTGGTCGGCGACTTCCTCTATTCGCGCTCCTTCGAAATGATGGTCGAGCTGGGCTCGATGTCGGTGATGAAGATTCTTTCACACGCTACGCGCATCATCGCCGAGGGCGAAGTGCTGCAGTTGTCCAAGGTACGGGACGCCAGCACCACCGAAGAGATCTACATGGAAGTGATCCGCGGCAAGACCGCGATGCTCTTCGAAGCTTCGGCGCACAGTGCTGCAGCGCTCACCGGCGCCAGCGCCGAACAGTGCGAGGCACTGCGCACGTTTGGCGACCACCTGGGTGTGGCGTTCCAGCTGGTCGACGACCTGCTCGATTATCGCGGCGACGCCGAGACCCTGGGCAAGAACGTGGGTGACGACCTGGCGGAGGGCAAGCCGACCTTGCCGCTGATCTACACCATGCGCGAAGGTAACGCCGAACAGGCCGCGCTGGTGCGGCAGGCAATCCAGAAAGGCGGGATCGAGGATCTGGAACGGATCCGTGTGGCGGTCGAGGACTGCGGGGCCCTGGATTACACCGCGCGTCTGGCCCGCGATTATGTGGCCAAGGCCATTGCCCAGCTGGAAGTGCTGCCTGCCAGCCAGTATCGGGATGCATTGATCGAGCTCAGCGAGTTTGCGGTGGCGCGTACGCACTGATTCGGTGGTGCGCCCTTCGCGGGCAGAGGGCTCGCCGCCCGCCCCGCTCCCACAACTGCCCCTCTCTGCGGTAGCCCTTTCCTACAAGGGCTTCGCCTGCAAAAACCCTATATACTGCGTGCCTTTATTCTCTACCTCGAGGAATCTCGTGAGCACGCTGCCGCCCTGCCCCAAATGCCAATCCGAATACACCTACGAAGACGGCACCCAGCTGATCTGCCCTGAATGCAGCCATGAATGGTCGGCAACCGGCGAAGAAAGTGCCGACGGCGATGCCTTGGTGATCAAGGATTCGGTGGGCAACGTTTTGGCTGACGGTGACACCATTACCGTGATCAAGGACCTCAAGGTCAAGGGCTCTTCGCTGGTGGTCAAGGTCGGTACCAAGGTGAAGAACATTCGCCTGTGCGACGGTGACCATGATATCGATTGCAAGATCGATGGCATCGGCGCCATGAAGCTCAAGTCCGAGTTCGTGCGCAAGGTCTGACGTCCAGCCCGACCAGCGGTCCGAGCCGTCGTGAGGCGGCCGGCATGGCTTTCAGGGGCGCAATGCCCGGCGATGGCAAATAGTCTCTTGCTATTATTTGAATAAGAATTATTCTCATTGAAACCTTTCAAGGAGAATTGCCATGACCTATCTGATCGACGCCTGGCTGGACCGCCCACATCCCTACCTGCGCATCCTGCATCGTGATACTGGCGAAGTCTGTGCCGTGCTCGGCGAAGACGCGCTGGATGAACTGCGTGATCAGGGGGATCTGGATCTGCATGGTTTGAGCTCCAGCGAGCCTGTGGTGTTGAAGGAGTTGGTGCGCAATCTCTTTCTGTTCTGCTACGCCCGCGCATTGCGGCCAATGGGGGAATTGCATTGAGGGTGCGGGGTGTCTGAGGGAACGCATGTACCGCCGACGCGGCTTGCGCCGCTGCTACAGGGGTACGCGTGAAGCGGGGAATCGTGGTGGGGTGGGGATCGCGATAGGGTCGGAAGCGGCTTGCGCCGCTGCTACAGGGGGATGCGTGAGGCGGGGGATCGCGATGGGGCGGACGCGGCTTGCGCCGCTGCAACAGGAGCGCGTGTCTGTGTAGCAGCGGCGCGAGCCGCGTCGGCGGTCGTGCGGTGCCTCTAGATTACCCCGAGGCGTTACAGGACTTCCAG
>NZ_JASCPM010000057.1:0-23893 GCF_029960215.1 Pseudomonas sp. PS01301
AAAATGGAAACGCTAATTGGCTGCTGCACGGGGGGGCCTGTTCGGCGGCCGCGCCCCCCCCCTCCTACGAGGGCCCCATCAATAGGAGATTCCACCATGACCTGGCAACCCCACATCACCGTCGCCACCATCATCGAGGACGACGGGCGTTTTCTGTTCGTCGAGGAAATGAAAGGCGGACGGCTGGTGCTCAACCAGCCTGCCGGCCATCTGGAACCCGACGAAAATCTGCTGCAGGCTGCGCTGCGCGAAACGCTGGAAGAAACCGCCTGGGACGTCGAACTGACCGGTGTGGTGGGCGTGTACCTGTACACCGCGCCCAGCAACGGCGTGACCTACCAGCGCATCTGCTTCAGTGCACGCCCCTTGCACCTGAACCCCGAGCTCGAACTGGATCCGGACATCAGCGGCACCACCTGGCTGACCCGCGACGAGCTGGCCGCACAGGGCCATCGACTGCGCAGCGAGCTGGTCATGCAATGCCTGGACGACTACCTGAACGGACCGCTGCACAGCCTGGAGCTGATTCGCACCTGAGCGTTTTGCAGCTTACCCTGTTAGAATCGCGTCCTTTTCAGAGACCCCATCGAATCCCTATGCGTGAGCCAGCTCCCCGCCACTGTGCAAAGCAGCGCGTCATCGTCGGCATGTCCGGCGGCGTCGACTCGTCCGTGTCCGCCCTTCTGCTGATGGAGCAGGGTTACCACGTGGAAGGCCTGTTCATGAAGAACTGGGAAGAAGACGACGGAACCGAATACTGCACGGCGCGCGAGGACCTGGCGGACGCCCAGGCCGTCTGCGACAAGCTGGGCATCAAGCTACACACGGCCAACTTCGCCGCCGAATACTGGGACAACGTCTTCGAGCATTTCCTGGAAGAGTACAAGGCAGGCCGCACGCCGAACCCGGACATCCTGTGCAACCGCGAGATCAAGTTCAAGGCGTTCCTGGACTACGCGCTGATGCTGGGTGCCGACCTGATCGCCACCGGTCACTACGTGCGTCGCCGCGACATCCAGGGGCAGACCCAACTGCTCAAGGGCCTGGATCCGAACAAGGACCAGAGCTACTTCCTGCATGCCGTGGGTGGCGAGCAGATCGCCCGTACGCTGTTCCCCGTGGGCGAACTGGAAAAGCCGGAAGTGCGCGCGATTGCCGAGATGCACGGCCTGGCGACCGCCAAGAAAAAGGATTCCACCGGCATCTGCTTCATCGGCGAGCGACGCTTCAGCGATTTCCTCAAGCAGTATCTGCCGGCGCAGCCAGGCGAGATCAAGACCACCGACGGCGACGTCATTGGCCGCCACCATGGCTTGATGTATCACACCATCGGCCAGCGTCAGGGCCTGGGCATCGGCGGTTTGAAAGACGCTGGTGACGATCCCTGGTATGTGCTGATCAAGGACCTGGCCAACAACGAACTGATCGTCGGCCAGGGCAACGAACACCCGCTGCTGTTCTCCCGCGCCCTACTCGCCTCGGAAATCTATTGGGTGAACCCGGTGGACCTGACCGAACCGCGGCGCCTGACCGCCAAGGTCCGCTATCGGCAGAGCGACCAGGCCTGCACCCTGGAACAGACCGCCGAAGGCTATCGGGCGGTGTTCGACGAGCCGCAACGGGCGGTCACTCCGGGTCAGTCGGTGGTGTTCTACGACGGCGAAATCTGCCTGGGCGGCGGCGTCATCGAAGCCGCCGAGCCCTGGAGCCAGTCATGAACAACCTGCAGGAACAACTGGTAGCGCTGGGTGCGGTGTTCCAGGCGGCCGTGCTGGTCGACCGGATCGCCAAGACCGGTTCCGCCGCCGAGGCCGAGGTTGCCTGCCTGCTGGGCAGCCTGCTGGTGGTCGATCCGCAGAATACGCTGCAAGTCTACGGTGGTGACGACAGCCATCTGCGCGAAGGCTATGGCGCGCTGTCCAGCGCACTGGAGCGTGACCCTGGCAGCCTGCAGCGCGAGCCGCTGCGCTATGCCCTGTCGATGCTGGGTCTGGAGCGGCAGCTGGCCAAACGCGGCGAGATGCTGGACATCATCGGCAAGCGCATCCCGCAGATCCAGAATCAGGTGGAGCATTTCGGCCAGGGCCATGAAAACGTCATCGCGGCCACCGGCGCGCTCTACCAGGACACCCTGAGCACACTGCGCCAGCGCATTCAGGTGCATGGCGATACGCGCCACCTGCAGCAACCCAACAACGCCTCGAAGATTCGCGCGCTGTTGCTGGCCGGCATTCGCTCGGCGCGGCTGTGGCGGCAACTGGGCGGGCATCGCTGGCAGCTGGTGATCAGCCGCCGCAAGTTGCTGCGAGAACTGTACCCCCTGATGCGCGGATGAACGGCCGAACGGTCGGCCCGCGCCGCCCAACCGGCTTTTTTCATGTATAATTCGCGCCCTTTTCAAAGCCCGACTGTCCGAGAATACCCATGCAGCTTTCTTCGCTCACTGCGGTTTCCCCTGTAGACGGCCGCTACGCCGGCAAAACCCAGGCCCTTCGTACCATCTTCAGCGAGTACGGCCTGATTCGCTTCCGCGCCCTGGTCGAGGTGCGCTGGTTGCAGCGCCTCGCCGCGCATCCGCAAATCGCCGAAGTACCGGCTTTCTCGGCAGAGGCCAACGCCGTGCTGGACGTGCTGGCCAGTGATTTCGCCCTGGAGCACGCCGAGCGCGTCAAGGAAATCGAGCGCACCACCAACCACGACGTCAAAGCCATCGAGTACCTGCTCAAGGAGCAGGCCGCCAAGCTGCCGGAGCTGGCCAAGGTCAGCGAGTTCATCCACTTCGCCTGCACCAGCGAGGACATCAACAACCTCTCCCACGCCCTGATGCTGCGCGAAGGCCGTGACGACGTCATGCTGCCGCTGATGCGCCAGATCGCCGAGTCCATCCGGGAACTGGCCCACCGCTTCGCCGACGTGCCGATGCTGTCGCGCACTCACGGCCAGCCCGCTTCGCCGACGACCCTGGGCAAGGAGCTGGCGAACGTGGTGTACCGCCTAGAGCGCCAGATCGCCCAGGTGGCAGCGGTACCGCTGCTGGGCAAGATCAACGGCGCGGTAGGCAACTACAACGCACACCTTTCGGCCTACCCGCAGATCGACTGGGAAGCCAACGCCCGCGCCTTCATCGAAGACCAGCTGGGCCTGGGCTTCAACCCCTATACCACGCAGATCGAGCCGCACGACTACATCGCCGAGCTGTTCGACGCGATCGCCCGTTTCAACACCATCCTCATCGACTTCGATCGCGACATCTGGGGCTACATCTCCCTGGGCTATTTCAAGCAGCGCACCATCGCGGGTGAAATCGGTTCCTCGACCATGCCGCACAAGGTCAACCCGATCGACTTCGAGAACTCGGAGGGCAACCTGGGCATCGCCAACGCGCTGTTCCAGCACCTGGCGAGCAAGCTGCCGATCTCGCGCTGGCAGCGCGACCTGACCGACTCCACCGTACTGCGCAACCTGGGTGTAGGCTTCGCCCACAGCGTCATCGCGTACGAGGCAAGTCTCAAGGGAATCAGCAAGTTGGAGATCAATACTCAACGCATTGCTGAAGATCTGGACGCGTGCTGGGAAGTGTTGGCCGAGCCGATTCAGACGGTCATGCGCCGCTACGACATCGAGAACCCCTACGAGAAGCTCAAGGAGCTGACTCGCGGCAAGGGCATCAGCCCTGAAGCCCTGCAGACCTTCATCGACGGCCTGGACATGCCCGACCAGGCCAAGGCCGAGCTCAAGCAGTTGACGCCAGCCAATTACATCGGCAATGCGGCCGCTCAGGCCAAACGCGTCTGACACTCGCCACCGACGCTTCGACGCCCGGCTTCGCCGGGCGTTTTTATTCCGGCTATAAAAGCAATATTATTCAGCAGGTTACACATGAAATCTAATACCCCACTTCAAATACTGGGCGGTCTGACTGCCGCTGAATTCCTTCGCGACTACTGGCAGAAAAAACCCCTGCTGGTGCGCCAGGCCTTTACCGATTTCGAAAACCCATTGAGCGCCGACGAGCTGGCCGGCCTGGCGCTGGAAGAAGAAGTCGAGTCGCGGATCGTCATCGAACATGGCGCCCAGCCATGGGAAATGCGTCGCGGCCCGTTCGCTGAAGATGAATTCAGCAAGCTGCCGGAAACCGAATGGACCTTGCTGGTCCAGGCTGTCGACCAGTTCGTGCCGGAAGTGGCCGAACTGCTCGAGCACTTCCGCTTTCTGCCGAGCTGGCGCATCGACGATGTGATGATCAGCTTCGCAGCGCCCGGCGGCGGTGTGGGCCCGCACTTCGACAACTACGATGTGTTCCTGCTGCAAGGCCTGGGCAAGCGCAACTGGAAGGTCGGGCAGATGTGCGACTCCCAGAGCCCGCTGCTCGATCATCCGGATCTGCGCATCCTGGCCGACTTCCAGCAGAGCGAAGAGTGGACGCTGGAGCCGGGCGACATGCTTTACCTGCCGCCGCGCCTGGCCCACTGTGGCGTGGCCGTGGACGACTGCATGACCTATTCGGTAGGTTTCCGCGCCCCGAGCGCAGCCGAAGTGCTGACCCACTTCACCGACTTCCTCAGCCAGTTCCTGCCGGACGAAGAACGCTACAGCGACGCCGATGCCGTGCCTGCGGTCGACCCCCACCAGATTCAGCACGACGCGCTGGACCGCCTCAAGCGCCTGCTGGCCGAGCACATGAGCGACGAGCGCCTGCTGCTGACCTGGTTCGGCCAGTTCATGACCGAACCACGCTACCCGGAGCTGGTGGCAGGTGAAGAAGTGGCCGAAGCCGATCTTCTGGCGGAGCTGGAACAGGGTGCCTTGCTGGTGCGCAACCCGAGCGCGCGCCTGGCCTGGTCGGAAGTCGACGAGGACCTGCTGTTGTTCGCCAGCGGCCAGAGCCGTCTGTTGCCGGGCGAGCTGCGCGATCTGCTGAAGTTGATCTGCGCGGCCGATGCCTTGCACATCGACAACCTGGGGCCGTGGATGAATGACGAGCAGGGTCGCGCGTTGCTTTGCGAGTTGGTGAAACAAGGGAGCCTGGGGTTCGCCATCGATGAATAGCATCGATGTGCGCGTGGCCGACTGGCACAAGGACAACCGAGACATCCGGCGCATTCGCGAGGCGGTGTTCATCGCCGAGCAGTCGATTCCGGCCGAACTCGAGTGGGACGAGGACGATCTCAGCGCGGTGCATTTCCTGGCCGTCGAAGGCGACTACGCGGTAGGTACCGCCCGCTTGCTCGCCGACGGCGAGATCGGTCGAGTCTCGGTGCTCAAGGATTGGCGCGGGCTGCGGGTGGGCGACAAACTGCTGCAAGCGGTCATCGCCCATGCCAATTCGCTGGGTCTGCACGAACAGAAGCTCAGCGCTCAGGTGCACGCCACGGTGTTCTATGAGCATCATGGCTTCCGCGTCGTCAGCGGCGAGTTTCTCGAAGCCGGCCTGCCCCATGTGGACATGGTCCGCACGCAGGATTGATCGCGCTGCGATCTGCCCGACAGACCCCAGCGCACCGTTCGCGACCACGGACCGCTTCTACAAGCAAGTATGCGTGAGACTTGTAGGAGCGGTCATCGGCCGCGAACCTACGCTGCGGGCTGTCTGATGCACCGCGACCGGCCGCTCCAGCGTGCCATACTGGTCCGCACACTCAATGCGGAGATCATGGACATGCCGCTGCACCTTCTGTTCGCCAGCCTGCTGTTGTGCCTCGGCACCGGGGCCAACGCCGCCACACAGGTCATGCCGCTTCACTATCGCACCAGTGCCGACATCCTCCCCATTGCCCAACAGCTGGTGGGACGTGACGGCACCGTCGCGGCCTATGGCAACCAGTTGGTGGTCAACGCCGAACCGGACAAGCTCGACGAACTTACCGCTTTGCTCGAACAGCTGGACAAGCCGGCGCGAAGGCTGCTGATCAGCGTCGACACCAGCGACAGCAATACGGCCAACCAGCGCGGCTATCGGGTCAACGGCGGCGGCACCACGCGCATCATCCAGTACGGCACCGACAACCGCAGCGGTGGCGTGCAGCAAGTACAGGCCAGCGAAGGCAGCCCTGCCCTGATCCAGATCGGCCAAAGCGTCCCGCTGACCACGGCCGGCACCGACGCCTATGGCCGCCTGCAAGCGCAGACCGAATACCGCGAGGTGACTCAAGGCTTCTACGTCACGGCCAGCCTGACCGGCGATGTAGTACACCTCAACATCGCTACAAACAACGACCGCATGAGCCAGGAACGGGCCGACGTGGTCAACGTGCAAAGCACTCAATCCACTCTCAGCGGTCGGCTCGGCGAATGGATCACCGTGGCTGGGATGAACGAACATTCGAGCATCAATCAGCAAGGCATCGCCCGCCAGTACAG
This sequence comes from Pseudomonas sp. PS01301, assembly GCF_029960215.1. Lineage (NCBI taxonomy): Bacteria > Pseudomonadati > Pseudomonadota > Gammaproteobacteria > Pseudomonadales > Pseudomonadaceae > Pseudomonas > Pseudomonas sp. PS01301. The sequence goes on from NZ_JASCPM010000057.1 coordinate 6,361, forward strand.
CACTCAAGGCCGAAACGACACCACCGTGCGCGTGAAAGTCGACGCGCTGGATTGAGCCGATGGCCCGCCGCCTGCTCCAAAGACATGCGAACGACCAAGGCCCCGAAAACTGACCGCCCAGTCGCTGAATCGAAAGAGATGTAGTGCTTCTTATTTTTCACTACAAAACGTTTGACGTGCAGAAAATCCGTGGGGCATGATGGCCTCGCCCTCACCGAACCGTGTCCCTGCCCACCGGCAGGCGCAGGTTCGGCGAGCGCTGATCAAGTGTTCGGCACACGCAGCGCCTGGCGCAGCACCCCATCATCGAACCTATGCACGAGGTTTATCTCCATGGCACTGACACGCGAACAACAAGAAGCGGCCCTTGCAAAAGACTGGGCTGAAAACCCGCGCTGGAAAGGTGTAACGCGCAACTACTCGCCCGCCGACGTGGTCCGCCTGCGCGGCTCGGTTCAACCCGAGCACACGTTGGCCCGCCTTGGCGCGGAGAAGCTCTGGAACCTGGTGACCCAGGGCGCCAAGCCGTCATTCCGCCCCGACAAGGACTTCGTCAACTGCATGGGCGCGCTCACCGGCGGCCAGGCGGTGCAGCAGGTCAAGGCCGGCATTCAGGCCATCTACCTGTCGGGCTGGCAGGTGGCGGCCGACAATAACTCCGCCGAATCCATGTACCCCGACCAGTCGCTGTACCCGGTCGACTCGGTGCCGACCGTGGTCAAGCGCATCAACAACTCGTTTCGACGGGCCGACCAGATTCAGTGGAAAGCCGGCAAGAACCCAGGCGACCAGGGCTACATCGACTACTTCGCACCGATCGTGGCCGATGCCGAAGCCGGGTTCGGTGGCGTGCTCAATGCCTATGAACTGATGAAGAGCATGATCGAAGCAGGCGCCGCCGGCGTGCACTTCGAAGATCAGCTGGCTTCGGTGAAAAAATGCGGGCACATGGGCGGCAAGGTGCTGGTGCCGACCCAGGAGGCCGTACAGAAGCTCACCGCCGCTCGCCTGGCTGCGGACGTTGCCGGCGTGCCCACGATCATCCTGGCGCGGACCGATGCCAACGCGGCTGACCTGCTGACCTCGGACTGCGACCCTTACGACCAGCCGTTCGTGACGGGCACCCGTACGCCCGAGGGCTTCTACAAAGTGCGTGCCGGTCTGGATCAGGCGATCGCCCGCGGTTTGGCCTACGCGCCCTATGCCGATCTCATCTGGTGCGAAACCGCCAAGCCGGATCTGGACGAGGCACGCCGCTTCGCCGAGGCCATCAAGCGCGAGTACCCGGACCAGTTGCTCTCGTACAACTGCTCGCCGTCATTCAATTGGAAGAAGAACCTGGATGACGCAACCATCGCCAAATTCCAGCGCGAGCTGTCGGCGATGGGCTATAAGCACCAGTTCATCACCCTGGCCGGGATCCACAACATGTGGCACGGCATGTTCAGCCTGGCCCACGACTACGCGCGCAACGACATGACCGCATACGTGAAGCTGCAGGAGCAAGAGTTCGCCGATGCGAAAAAGGGCTACACCTTCGTGGCACACCAGCAGGAAGTGGGCACCGGCTACTTCGACGACATGACCACCGTGATCCAGGGCGGCGCCTCGTCGGTCACTGCACTCACCGGCTCCACCGAGGAAGAGCAGTTCCACTGATCACCCAGGCAAGCTGCTCCCTCAGGGGAGCAGTTGCCTCCCTGGGTAGCAGATATCCCTGTGGCAGCGGGCTCTGCCCGCGAAGGGTTCGGCGCGGTGTATCTGGTGGACCGCGGTGTGACCTTCGCGGGTAGAACCCGCTCCCACAAGGGGCTGCCATCGATCCTTGTGGGAGTGGGCTCTGCCTGCGAAGGGTTTGGCGCGGCGTATCTGGTGGACCGCAGCGTGGCCTTCACGGGTAGAACCCGCTCCCACAAGGGGCTGCCATCGATCCTTGTGGGAGTGGGCTCTGCCCGCGAAGGGTTTGGCGCGGTGTATCTGGCGGACCGCAGCGTGGCTTTCGCGGGTAGAACCCGCTCCCACAAGGGAGGGGGTGTGGTTTGGAGCCGTCGTGGCGAATGCCTGGCGGTTTTTTTTGCATGATCGATTGATCTGGCGCAATGCCGACAATCGAATATCCCAGTAAAACACTCAGCGCAGTTAATTATCCCAATTTGAACAACAGCACCAGTCCGTAAATGATATTAATTATCATTAAGATATAAGCACAGTGACGGTAAAAGCTTGTCAGCGTTGAATATTCTTCATCAACCCTGCCAAAACCCCAGCATGGGCTACATTGAATAAGCCTATGTGCGTAATGATACGAATTAATTTGCGATCCGAAATTTACTTGCCCGGCTTTTACCCATAAAATCACCGCGATCGATTCTGCTGCGACATATCGTCACTGCGACACTTCATTCAATTCAGCGGCCCAGGCCCCTGCCAAGGAAACCAGCATGCCCGATTCGACAGGACTCATCGCCCACAACTGGGGCTTTGCCATCTTCCTTCTCGGTGTTGCCGGTCTGTGCGCGTTCATGCTCGGGCTCTCCAGCCTGCTGGGCAGCAAAGCCTTCGGACGCAGCAAGAACGAACCCTTCGAATCCGGCATGCTGCCGGTCGGTAGCGCCCGTCTGCGCCTTTCCGCCAAATTCTATCTGGTCGCGATGCTGTTCGTGATCTTCGATATCGAAGCCCTCTTTCTCTTTGCCTGGTCTGTGTCCGTCCGCGAAAGCGGCTGGACCGGATTCGTCGAAGCTCTCGTTTTCATAGCAATTCTGTTGGCAGGTCTTGTCTACCTGTTCCGAGTGGGCGCCCTTGACTGGGCTCCGGAAGCTCGTCGCAAGCGGCAGGCGAAGCTGAAACAATGAGGCTTTGGCAATGCAATACAATCTCACCCGGATCGACCCCGATGCTCCCAACGAGCAGTATCCCATCGGCACCAGGGAAACTGTTTCCGACCCCCTAGAAGATCAGGTTCACAAGAACATCTTCATGGGCAAACTCGAAGACGTCCTCAGCGGCGCGGTCAACTGGGGTCGCAAGAACTCCCTGTGGCCGTACAACTTCGGTCTCTCGTGCTGCTACGTGGAAATGACCACGGCCTTCACGGCGCCCCACGACATCGCCCGCTTCGGCGCCGAAGTCATCCGGGCCTCGCCGCGTCAGGCCGACTTCATGGTCATCGCCGGCACCTGCTTCATCAAGATGGCGCCGATCATCCAGCGTCTCTACGAGCAGATGCTCGAACCCAAGTGGGTCATTTCCATGGGTTCGTGCGCCAACTCCGGTGGCATGTACGACATCTACTCGGTGGTTCAGGGGGTCGACAAGTTCCTCCCCGTGGACGTCTACGTGCCTGGCTGCCCGCCGCGCCCTGAAGCTTTCCTGCAAGGCCTGATGCTGTTGCAGGAGTCGATTGGCCAAGAGCGTCGCCCGCTGTCCTGGGTCGTCGGTGATCAAGGCGTGTACCGCGCCGAGATGCCGTCGCAGAAGGAACAGCGCCGCGAACAGCGTATCGCGGTAACCAACCTGCGCAGCCCCGACGAAGTCTGATCCAGCGCCTTCCACGCCTGCAGCGGCAGGCGAGAACCCTGGCTTCACACCGTAGTTGACCGATAGCGACCGAGACCATGACAACAGCGGACACCGCTCTGTATATCCCGCCTTACAAGGCTGACGACCAAGACGTGGTCGTCGAATTGAACCAGCGCTTTGGCCCCGAGGCCTTCCTCGCCCAGGAAACCCGCACCGGCATGCCGGTACTGTGGGTGGCCCGCGCCAAGCTGGTCGAGATCCTCACGTTCCTGCGCAACGTGCCCAAGCCCTACAGCATGCTGTACGACCTGCACGGTGTGGACGAGCGCCTGCGCACCCATCGTCGCGCGATCCCCAGCGCCGGCGACTTCACCTTGTTCTACCACCTGCTGTCGGTCGAACGTAACAGCGACGTCATGCTCAAGGTGGCCTTGAACGAAGGCGATCTGAACCTGCCGACGATCACCGGTATCTGGCCCAACGCCAACTGGTACGAGCGTGAAGTCTGGGACATGTTCGGTATCGACTTCGCCGGCCACCCGCACCTGTCGCGCATCATGATGCCGCCGACCTGGGAAGGCCATCCGCTGCGCAAGGACTACCCGGCGCGCGCGACCGAATTCGACCCCTACAGCCTGACCCTGGCCAAGCAGCAGCTGGAAGAGGAAGCCGCGCGCTTCAAGCCCGAAGACTGGGGCATGAAGCGTTCGGGCACCAACGAAGACTACATGTTCCTCAACCTGGGCCCGAACCACCCTTCGGCGCACGGCGCCTTCCGCATCATCCTGCAGCTGGACGGTGAAGAGATCGTCGACTGTGTGCCCGATATCGGCTACCACCACCGTGGCGCCGAGAAAATGGCCGAGCGCCAGTCGTGGCACAGCTTCATCCCCTACACCGACCGGATCGACTACCTGGGCGGGGTGATGAACAACCTGCCCTACGTGCTGGCAGTCGAGAAGCTGGCCGGCATCAAGGTGCCGCAGAAGGTCGACACCATCCGCATCATGATGGCCGAATTCTTCCGCATCACCAGCCACCTGCTGTTCCTGGGCACCTACATCCAGGACGTCGGCGCCATGACCCCGGTGTTCTTCACCTTCACCGACCGGCAGAAGGCCTACACGGTGATCGAAGCCATCACCGGTTTCCGCCTGCACCCGGCCTGGTACCGCATCGGCGGCGTCGCCCACGATCTGCCGCGCGGCTGGGAAAAGCTGGTCAAGGACTTCATCGAGTGGATGCCCAAGCGCCTCGACGAATACACCAAGGCCGCGCTGCAGAACAGCATCCTCAAGGGCCGCACCATCGGCGTTGCCGCCTACAACACCAAGGAAGCCTTGGAATGGGGCGTCACCGGTGCGGGGCTGCGTTCGACCGGTTGCGATTTCGACCTGCGCAAGGCGCGTCCGTATTCGGGCTACGAGAACTTCGAGTTCGAAGTGCCGCTGGCCCACAACGGCGACGCCTATGACCGCTGCATGGTACGCGTGGAAGAAATGCGCCAGAGCATCCGGATCATCGAACAGTGCATGCGCAACATGCCCGAAGGCCCGTACAAGGCGGATCATCCGCTGACCACGCCGCCGCCCAAGGAGCGCACGCTGCAGCACATCGAAACCTTGATCACGCACTTCCTGCAGGTTTCGTGGGGCCCGGTGATGCCGGCCAACGAATCCTTCCAGATGATCGAAGCGACCAAGGGCATCAACAGCTATTACCTGACGAGCGACGGCGGCACCATGAGCTACCGTACCCGCATACGCACCCCAAGCTACCCGCACCTGCAGCAGATCCCTTCGGTGATCAAAGGCAGCATGGTCGCGGACTTGATCGCGTACCTGGGTAGTATCGACTTCGTTATGGCCGACGTGGACCGCTAAGCATGAACAGCACGCTCATCCAGACAGACCGTTTCGCCTTGAGCGAAACCGAGCGCTCGGCCATCGAGCACGAGCTGCACCACTACGAAGACCCGCGCGCGGCGTCCATCGAAGCCCTCAAGATCGTCCAGAAGGAACGTGGCTGGGTCCCCGACGGCGCGTTGTACGCCATCGGCGAGATCCTGGGCATTCCGGCCAGTGACGTCGAAGGCGTGGCCACCTTCTATAGCCAGATTTTCCGCCAGCCTGTGGGCCGCCACATCATTCGCGTCTGCGACTCGATGGTCTGCTACATCGGTGGCCACGAGTCGGTGGTCAGCGAAATCCAGAGCAAGCTGGGCATCGGCCTGGGCCAGACCACCGCCGACGGCCGCTTCACCCTGCTGCCGGTGTGCTGCCTGGGCAACTGCGACAAGGCCCCGGCGCTGATGATCGACGACGATACCTTTGGCGATGTCCAGCCCGCTGGCGTGGCCCAACTGCTGGAGGGCTACGTATGAAGCTCACCTCGTTCGGCCCGGCCAATACCATTGCCCGCGCCGCTGAAACCCATCCGCTGACCTGGCGCCTGCGCGACGACGGCGAGCCGATCTGGCTTGACGAGTACCAGGCCAAGGACGGCTACGCCGCCGCCCGCAAGGCGTTCGCCGACATGTCGCAGGACGACATCGTGCAGACGGTGAAGGATTCGGGCCTCAAGGGCCGCGGCGGTGCGGGCTTCCCCACCGGCGTCAAATGGGGCCTGATGCCCAAAGACGAATCCATGAACATCCGCTACCTGCTGTGCAACGCGGATGAGATGGAACCTAATACCTGGAAAGACCGCATGCTCATGGAGCAGCAGCCTCATCTGCTGATCGAAGGCATGCTGATTTCCGCTCGTGCGCTGAAAGCCTATCGCGGCTACATCTTCCTGCGGGGCGAGTACACGACCGCCGCCAAGCACCTGAACCGCGCGGTGCAGGAAGCCAAGGCCGCCGGCCTGCTGGGCAAGAACATCCTGGGGTCGGGCTTCGACTTCGAGCTGTTCGTGCACACCGGCGCCGGGCGTTATATCTGCGGTGAAGAAACCGCCCTGATCAACTCCCTGGAAGGTCGCCGCGCCAACCCGCGCTCCAAGCCGCCCTTCCCTGCCGCCGTCGGCGTGTGGGGCAAGCCGACCTGTGTCAACAACGTCGAAACCCTGTGCAACGTGCCGGCCATCGTCGGCAACGGCATCGACTGGTACAAGTCGCTGGCTCGCGAAGGCAGTGAAGACCACGGCACCAAGCTGATGGGCTTCTCCGGCAAGGTCAAGAACCCCGGCCTGTGGGAGCTGCCGTTCGGCATCACCGCCCGCGAGCTGTTCGAAGACTATGCCGGTGGCATGCGCGACGGTTTCACCCTCAAGTGCTGGCAGCCCGGCGGCGCCGGTACCGGTTTCCTGTTGCCCGAACACCTGGATGCGCAGATGTACGCCGGCGGCATCGGCAAGGTCGGCACCCGGATGGGTACGGGCCTGGCCATGGCCGTGGACGACAGCGTCAACATGGTCTCGCTGCTGCGCAACATGGAAGAGTTCTTCGCCCGCGAGTCCTGTGGCTTCTGCACCCCTTGCCGTGACGGCTTGCCGTGGAGCGTCAAGCTGCTGCGCGCCATCGAGACCGGCAACGGCCAGCCGGGGGACATCGAAACCCTGCTGGGCCTGGTTGGTTTCCTCGGCCCCGGCAAGACCTTCTGTGCCCACGCGCCCGGTGCCGTGGAGCCCTTGGGCAGCGCGATCAAATATTTCCGTGCCGAGTTCGAGGCGGGCATCAAGCCCGTCACGCCGGGCAGCCTGACCCAGGTGGCCACCCCCACCATGGCCGGCGCCTGACTCGATGCACGCCCGGCGGCCCGTGCCGCCGGTATCGCCCGTTGACGCGCCATCGCTGGCTGCGCCGGGCGAATAACAAGATTTCCATTAGCCACGCCCGCTGACAACGGGCCAACGAAGAACTTGAACCATGGCCACTATCCACGTAGACGGCAAAGCGCTCGAGGTCGATGGCGCAGACAACCTGTTACAGGCCTGTCTGTCGCTGGGCCTCGACATCCCGTATTTCTGCTGGCACCCGGCGCTGGGCAGCGTCGGCGCCTGCCGCCAGTGCGCAGTCAAGCAGTACACCGACGAGAACGACACCCGTGGTCGCATCGTCATGTCGTGCATGACGCCTGCCACCGACAACACCTGGATCTCCATCGAAGACGAAGAATCCAAGGCCTTTCGCGCCAGTGTCGTCGAATGGCTGATGACCAACCACCCGCACGACTGCCCGGTGTGCGAGGAAGGCGGTCACTGCCACCTGCAAGACATGACCGTGATGACCGGTCACAACGAACGCCGCTATCGCTTCAGCAAACGCACCCACCAGAACCAGGAGCTGGGCCCGTTCATCGCGCACGAGATGAACCGCTGCATCGCCTGCTATCGCTGCGTGCGCTTCTATAAAGACTATGCCGGCGGCACCGACCTGGGCGTGTTCGGCGCCCACGACAACGTCTATTTCGGACGGGTCGAAGACGGCACCCTGGAAAGCGAGTTTTCCGGCAACCTCACCGAGGTCTGCCCGACCGGTGTGTTCACCGACAAGACCCACTCCGAGCGCTACAACCGCAAGTGGGACATGCAGTTCGCCCCAAGCATCTGCCACGGCTGCTCCAGTGGCTGCAACATCAGCCCGGGCGAGCGCTACGGTGAGCTGCGCCGTATCGAGAACCGCTACAACGGTTCGGTGAACCACTATTTCCTGTGCGACCGCGGCCGCTTCGGTTATGGCTACGTCAACCGCAAGGATCGTCCACGCCAGCCGCTGCTGGCCGAAGGCAACCGCAAGCTGGGCCTGGACGAGGCGCTGGACAAGGCCGCCGACCTGCTGCGTGGCCGCAACATCGTCGGCATCGGCTCGCCACGTGCCAGCCTGGAAAGCAACTACGCCCTGCTCGAACTGGTGGGTGCCCAGCACTTCTACAGCGGTATCGAAGCCGGCGAGCTTTCGCGCATCCGCCTGGCCTTGCAGGTGCTGCGCAGCAGCCCGCTGCCGATCCCGAGCCTGCGCGAGGTGGAAGACCACGACGCGGTGTTCGTGCTCGGTGAAGACCTGACCCAGACCGCGGCGCGCATGGCACTGGCACTGCGGCAATCGGTGAAAGGCAAGGCCGAGGCGATGGCCGAAGCCATGCGCGTGCAGCCATGGCTCGACGCCGCAGTGAAGAACATCGGTCAGCACGAGCTGAACCCGCTGTTTATCGCCAGCCTGACCGACACCAAACTCGACGACGTCGCCGAAGAGTGCGTCCACGCCGCGCCGGAAGATCTGGCGCGCATCGGGTTTGCCGTCGCCCACGCGATCGACCCGAGCGCACCGGCGGTGACCGGTCTGGACAGTGAAGCCCTGGAACTGGCGCAGCGTATCGCCGATGCCCTGGTGGCGGCCAAGCGTCCGCTGATCGTCAGTGGGACTTCGCTGGGTTGCAACGCCCTGATCGAAGCCGCAGGCAATATCGCCAAGGCCTTGAAGGGCCGCGACAAGGCCGGTTCGCTGAGCCTGATCGTCCCGGAAGCCAACAGCATGGGCCTGGCGATGCTCGGCGGCGACTCGGTCGACGACGCACTGCAGGCCGTGATCGATGGCCATGCCGACGCGCTGGTGATCCTCGAAAACGACCTCTACACCCGTGTCGACGCTGCCAAGGTCGACGCTGCGCTGAACGCCGCCAAGGTGGTCATCGTTGCCGACCACCAGCACACCCGTACCGTCGAGCGCGCCCATCTGGTCCTGCCGGCCGCCAGCTTCGCCGAAGGCGATGGCACCCTGGTCAGCCAGGAGGGCCGCGCCCAGCGATTCTTCCAGGTGTTCGACCCGGTCTACCTGGATTCCAGCATCCTGATCCACGAAGGCTGGCGCTGGTTGCACGCGCTGCGCAGCACCTTGCTGAACAAGCCGGTGGACTGGACTCAGCTCGATCACGTGACCGCCGCGGTGGCCAACAGCGCACCGCAACTGGCGCGCATCGTCGATGCCGCGCCGTCGGCCTCGTTCCGCATCAAGGGCCTGAAGCTGGCCCGCGAACCGCTGCGCTACAGCGGCCGTACCGCCATGCGCGCCAACATCAGCGTGCACGAGCCGCGGACACCGCAAGATACCGATACGGCGTTCTCGTTCTCCATGGAAGGCTACTCGGGCTCCGTCGAACCGCGTCAGCAGGTGCCGTTCGCCTGGTCGCCGGGCTGGAACTCGCCGCAGGCCTGGAACAAGTTCCAGGATGAAGTGGGTGGTCACCTGCGTGCCGGTGACCCCGGTACGCGCCTGATCGAAAGCCAGGGCGACGGCCTCGGCTGGTTCGCCAGCGTTCCCGGCGCGTTCTCCCCGGCGCGCGGTACCTGGCAAGCCGTGCCGTTCTACCACCTGTTCGGCAGCGAGGAGAATTCCTCGCGCGCCGCGCCGGTACAGGAGCGCATTCCCCAGGCCTACGTGGCCCTGGCCAAGTCCGAAGCCGACCGCCTGGGCGTCAACGACGGTGCCCTGCTCAGCCTGACCGTGGCCGGCCAGGCCTTGCGCCTGCCGCTGCGCATCAGCGAAGAACTGGGCGCAGGCCTGGTGGGCTTGCCCGCCGGCCTGGCCGGGATTCCGCCGGCATTCGCCGGCGCGTCCGTCGAAGGCCTGCAGGAGGCAGCACAATGACCTGGTTCACCCCTGAAGTGATCGACATCATCATCGGTGTGGTCAAGGCCCTGGTCATCATGCTGGCGGTCGTCATCTGCGGCGCGCTGCTCAGCTTCGTCGAGCGTCGCCTGCTGGGCTGGTGGCAGGATCGCTACGGCCCGAACCGGGTCGGTCCGTTCGGCATGTTCCAGATCGCGGCCGACATGCTGAAGATGTTCTTCAAGGAAGACTGGAACCCGCCCTTCGTCGACAAGGTGATCTTCACCCTGGCGCCGGTGGTGGCCATGAGCGCCCTGCTGATCGCCTTCGCGATCATCCCGATCACCCCTACCTGGGGCGTGGCCGACCTGAACATCGGGCTGCTGTTCTTCTTCGCCATGGCCGGCCTGTCGGTGTATGCCGTCTTGTTCGCCGGTTGGGCGAGCAACAACAAGTACGCCCTCCTGGGCAGCTTGCGGGCTTCCGCGCAGACCGTGTCGTACGAAGTGTTCATGGGCCTGTCGCTGATGGGCATCGTGATCCAGGCCGGCTCCTTCAACATGCGCGACATCGTCGAGTACCAGGCGCAGAACCTGTGGTTCATCATTCCGCAGTTCTTCGGCTTCTGTACCTTCTTCGTCGCAGGCGTAGCCGTGACGCACCGTCACCCGTTCGACCAACCTGAGGCCGAGCAGGAACTGGCCGACGGCTACCACATCGAATACGCCGGCATGAAATGGGGCATGTTCTTCGTGGGTGAATACATCGGCATCATCCTCATCTCGGCCCTGCTGGTGACGCTGTTCTTCGGCGGCTGGCACGGTCCCTTCGGGATCCTGCCGCAACTGTCGTTCGTCTGGTTCGCACTGAAAACCGCGTTCTTCATCATGCTGTTCGTCCTACTGCGCGCTTCCATCCCGCGCCCTCGGTACGACCAGGTAATGGATTTCAGCTGGAAGTTCTGCCTGCCACTGACCCTGATCAACATGCTGGTGACCGCCGCGATCGTGTTGTTGAACACGCCCGCCGGCACGGTTCAGTGAGGAATTGACCCATGTTCAAATATATCGGTGACATCGTAAAAGGAACGGGCACGCAGCTGCGCAGCCTGATCATGGTCTTCGGCCATGGATTCCGTAAGCGCGACACCCTGCAATACCCCGAGCAAGCCGTGTACCTGCCGCCGCGCTACCGCGGCCGCATCGTGCTGACCCGCGATCCCGACGGCGAAGAGCGCTGCGTGGCCTGCAACCTGTGCGCGGTGGCCTGCCCGGTAGGCTGCATCTCGCTGCAGAAAGCAGAAACCGAGGACGGTCGCTGGTACCCGGACTTCTTCCGGATCAACTTCTCGCGCTGCATCTTCTGCGGCCTGTGCGAAGAAGCCTGCCCGACCACCGCGATCCAGCTCACGCCGGACTTCGAGATGGCCGAGTTCAAGCGCCAGGACCTGGTGTACGAGAAGGAAGACCTGCTGATCTCCGGACCTGGCAAGAACCCCGACTACAACTTCTATCGCGTGGCCGGTATGGCCGTCGCCGGCAAGCCCAAAGGCGCCGCGCAGAACGAAGCCCAGCCGATCAACGTGAAGAGCTTGCTCCCTTAAGGAAGAAAGATGGAATTCGCTTTCTATTTCGCGTCGGGTATCGCGGTGGTGTCCACCCTCAGGGTGATCACCAATACCAACCCCGTGCACGCCCTGCTCTATCTGATCATCTCGTTGATCGCCGTTGCCATGACCTTCTTCGCCCTGGGCGCACCGTTCGCCGGTGTGCTCGAAGTGATCGCCTACGCCGGCGCCATCATGGTGCTGTTCGTCTTCGTGGTGATGATGCTCAACCTGGGCCCTGCCTCGGTGCAGCAGGAACGGGTGTGGCTCAAGCCCGGTATCTGGGCAGGTCCGGTCTTCCTCGGTGCACTGCTGCTGCTCGAACTGCTGTACGTGCTGTTCGCCAATCCCAGCGCTGCCGGTATCGGTCAGACCACGGTCGACGCCAAGGCCGTCGGCATCAGCCTGTTCGGGCCTTACCTGCTGGTGGTCGAACTGGCGTCGATGCTGCTGCTCGCCGCAGCAGTGACGGCGTTCCACCTCGGCCGCACGGAAAAGGAGTAAACAGATGCCCGCTATCCCTCTAGAGCATGGCCTGGCAGTCGCCGGCATCCTGTTCACCCTCGGTCTGGTCGGCCTGATGGTCCGCCGTAACATTCTTTTCGTGTTGATGAGTCTGGAAATCATGATGAACGCCTCTGCCCTGGCGTTCATCGTGGCCGGCGCGCGCTGGGGTCAGCCCGATGGACAGATCATGTTCATCCTGGTGATCACCCTGGCAGCGGCCGAGGCCTCGATTGGCCTGGCGATCCTGATGCAGCTGTATCGCCGCTTCCACACGCTCGACATCGACGCTGCCAGTGAGATGCGCGGATGAACCTGATCTTTCTGACCTTCGTATTCCCGCTGATCGGCTTCTTGCTGCTGTCGTTCTCCCGCGGGCGCTTCTCGGAAAACCTCTCGGCGCTGATCGGCGTCGGCTCCATCGGCCTGTCGGCGATCGTCGCCGCCTACGTCATCTGGCAGTTCAACGTTGCTCCACCGGAAGGTGGCGTATACACCCAACTGCTGTGGCGCTGGATGTCGGTGGACGGGTTCGAACCCAACTTCACCCTGTACCTGGACGGCCTGTCGATCACCATGCTCGGCGTGGTGGTAGGCGTGGGTTTCCTGATCCACCTGTTCGCCTCCTGGTACATGCGCGGTGAAGAGGGCTACTCGCGCTTCTTCGCCTACACCAACCTGTTCATTGCCAGCATGCTGTTCCTGATCCTGGGCGACAACCTGCTGTTCATCTACTTCGGTTGGGAAGGCGTGGGCCTGTGCTCGTACCTGTTGATCGGTTTCTACTACGGCAACCGCAACAACGGCAACGCGGCGCTCAAGGCGTTCATCGTCACTCGCATCGGCGACGTGTTCATGGCCATCGGCCTGTTCATCCTGTTCCAGCAACTGGGTACCCTGAACATTCAGGAGCTGCTGGTGCGTGCGCCCGAGCACTTCAAGGTCGGCGATTTCTGGATCGTCCTGGCCACGCTGATGCTGCTCGGTGGCGCCGTGGGTAAATCCGCGCAACTACCCCTGCAGACCTGGCTGGCAGACGCCATGGCCGGTCCTACTCCGGTGTCGGCACTGATCCACGCCGCAACCATGGTGACCGCAGGCGTCTACCTGATCGCCCGGACCCACGGCCTGTTCGCCCTGGCCCCGGACATTCTGCATCTGGTGGGCGTGGTCGGTGGTGTCACCCTGGTACTGGCCGGCTTCGCCGCGCTCGTGCAGACCGACATCAAGCGCATCCTGGCCTATTCGACCATGAGCCAGATCGGCTACATGTTCCTGGCGCTGGGCGTTGGCGCCTGGGACGGCGCGATCTTCCACCTGATGACCCACGCCTTCTTCAAGGCGCTGCTGTTCCTCGCCTCCGGTGCCGTGATCGTCGCCTGTCACCACGAGCAGAACATCTTCAAGATGGGCGGCCTGTGGAAGAAGCTGCCGCTGGCCTACGCCAGCTTCATCGTCGGCGGTTCGGCCCTGGCGGCCCTGCCATTGCTGACGGCCGGCTTCTACTCCAAGGACGAGATCCTCTGGGAAGCCTTCGCCAGCGGCAACAGTGGCTTGCTGTACGCCGGTCTGGTGGGTGCGTTCATGACCTCGCTGTACACCTTCCGCCTGATCTTCATCACCTTCCACGGCGAAGCCAAGACCGAGGCCCATGCCGGCCACGGGGTTGCCCACTGGCTGCCGTTGGGCGTGCTGATCGTGCTGTCGACCTTCATCGGTGCCTGGATCCATCCGCCATTGGCCGGTGTGCTGCCGCAGAGCGTCGGCCATGCCGGTGGCGAAGCCAAGCACAGCCTGGAGATCGCGTCGGGCGCCATCGCCCTGGCCGGTATCCTGCTGGCAGCCATGCTGTTCCTCGGCAAGCGCAGCTTCGCCACGTCGGTGGCCAACAGCGGTATCGGCCGGATGCTGTCGGCCTGGTGGTTCGCCGCCTGGGGCTTCGACTGGATCTACGACAAGCTGTTCGTCAAACCTTATCTGTTGATCAGCCACCTGTTGCGCAAGGACCCGGTCGACCAGGTGATTGGCTTGATCCCGCGTACGGCCAAGGGCGGCAACAACGCCATGAGCCGTACCGAGACTGGTCAGTTGCGCTGGTATGCCGCTTCGATCGCCGCGGGCGCCGTGCTGGTGCTCGGCGCTGTCGTGCTGGCGGCGGTCTGATATGAATCCTGTGACTTTGCGAAAGGAAACGAGCCCGTCATGATTTTGCCCTGGCTGATCCTGATCCCCTTCATCGGCGGCCTTCTGTGCTGGGTAGCGGAGCGCAGCAGCGCTACCCTGCCCCGCTGGATCGCCTTGCTGACCATGTCCCTGGAACTTGCTCTCGGCCTCTGGCTGTGGGCCCATGGCGACTACACCCTGGCCCCTGCACCCGGTGGCGAACCGGCCTGGGCCTATGAGTTCAAGCTCAACTGGATCCAGCGCTTCGGCATCAGCTTACACCTGGCACTGGACGGCCTGTCGCTGCTGATGATTCTGCTCACCGGCCTGCTGGGCATGCTCTCGGTGCTGTGTTCGTGGAAAGAGATCCAGCGCCACGTCGGCTTTTTCCACCTCAACCTGATGTGGATCCTGGGCGGCGTGGTCGGTGTGTTCCTGGCACTGGACCTGTTCCTGTTCTTCTTCTTCTGGGAAATGATGCTGGTGCCGATGTATTTCCTCATCGCGCTCTGGGGTCACAGCTCCTCGGACGGCAAGAAGACCCGGATCTATGCCGCGACCAAGTTCTTCATCTTCACTCAGGCCAGCGGCTTGATCATGCTGGTGGCGATCCTGGGCCTGGTGCTGTTCAACTACAGCAACACCGGCGTGATGACCTTCAACTACAGCGACCTGCTCAAGGCTCAGTTGCCGGAACATGTCGAATACCTGCTGATGCTGGGCTTCTTCATCGCCTTCGCGGTAAAGCTGCCAGTAGTGCCTTTCCACTCCTGGCTGCCGGATGCCCACGCCCAGGCGCCGACCGCCGGCTCCGTGGACCTGGCCGGTATCCTGCTGAAAACCGCGGCCTACGGCATCCTGCGCTTCGCTTTGCCGCTGTTCCCCAATGCCTCGGCGGAATTCGCACCCATCGCCATGACCCTGGGCCTGATCGGTATTTTCTACGGTGCCTTCCTCGCGTTCGCGCAGACCGACATCAAGCGCCTGATCGCCTTCTCCAGCGTCTCGCACATGGGCTTCGTGCTGATCGGTATCTACTCCGGTACCCAGCAGGCCTTGCAGGGCGCCGTGGTGCAGATGCTGGCCCACGGTTTGTCGGCCGCCGCGCTGTTCATCCTCAGCGGTCAACTGTACGAGCGCCTGCACACCCGTGACATGCGTGAAATGGGCGGTCTGTGGTCGCGCATCGCCTACCTGCCGGCGGTCAGCCTGTTCTTCGCGGCCGCCTCGCTGGGCCTGCCTGGTACCGGCAACTTCGTCGGCGAGTTCCTGATCCTTTTGGGCAGCTTCACCGTGGCACCGTGGATCACCGCCGTTGCCACCTCCGGCCTGGTGTTCGGCTCGGTGTACTCGCTGATCATGATCCACCGTGCCTATTTCGGCCCTTCCAAGTCGGACGCGGTACTGGCCGGCATGGACAACCGCGAACTGATCATGGTGCTGGGCCTTGCGGGCCTGCTGATTCTGCTTGGCGTCTACCCGCAGCCCTTCCTCGATACTTCCGCCGCCACCATGACCGGTGTGCAGCAGTGGTTCGGCACCGCCTTCACTCAACTCGCTTCGGCCCGGTAAGAGCGCTATGGACCTGACGATTCAACACTTTATTGCGCTTGCGCCGCTACTGATCACCACGGTCACCGTCGTTGCGGTGATGCTGGCGATCGCCTGGCGGCGCAACCATTCGCAAACCTTCCTGCTCTCGTGCGCAGGGCTGAACCTGGCGCTGCTGTCGATCTTGCCGGTGCTCAAGCTCACGCCCATCACCGTCACGCCGCTGCTGCAGGTGGACAATTTCGCCGCGCTGTACATGGCGCTGATCCTGGTGGCGACGCTGGCCTGCGTGACCCTGGCCCACGCCTACCTGGGCGATGGTTCCTCAGGCTACCCGGGCAACCGCGAAGAGCTTTACCTGCTGATCCTGATGGCGGCCCTGGGTGGGCTGGTACTGGTCTGCGCGCAGCACCTTGCCGGTCTGTTCATCGGCCTGGAGCTGCTGTCGGTGCCGACCTACGGGTTGATCGCCTACGCCTTCTTCAACAAGCGTTCGCTGGAAGGCGGCATCAAGTACATGGTGCTGTCGGCCGCAGGTTCGGCGTTCCTGCTGTTCGGCATGGCGCTGCTGTACGCCGATGCCGGCAGCCTGAGCTTTTCGGGCATCGGCCTGGCGCTGGCCGCCACCGGCGTGCCGAGTGCGCTGGCACAGTTGGGCCTGGCCATGATGCTGGTTGGTCTGGCGTTCAAACTCTCGCTGGTGCCCTTCCACCTGTGGACGCCGGACGTGTACGAAGGCGCCCCTGCACCTGTTGCCGCTTTTCTGGCAACAGCCAGCAAGGTCGCGGTGTTCGCCGTGGTGGTGCGTCTGTTCCAGCTCTCGCCAGCCGCCAGCAGTGGTGTGCTCAGCGATGTGCTGGCGGTGATCGCGGTGGCTTCGATCCTGATCGGCAACCTGCTGGCGGTGACCCAGAGCAACCTCAAGCGCCTGCTGGGTTACTCCTCCATCGCCCACTTCGGTTACCTGTTGATCGCACTGGTTGCCAGCAAGGGCCTGGCCTTGGAAGCCATCGGTGTCTATCTGGTCACCTACGTGATCACCAGCCTGGGTGCCTTCGGCGTGATCACCCTGATGTCCTCGCCCTACAACGGTCGCGACGCCGACGCGCTGTACGAATACCGCGGCCTGTTCTGGCGCCGTCCATACCTCACCGCCGTGCTGACCGTGATGATGCTATCGCTGGCCGGCATTCCGCTGACGGCCGGCTTCATCGGCAAGTTCTACATCATCGCCACGGGCGTCGAATCGCAGCTATGGTGGCTGACCGGCGCGCTGGTGATCGGTAGCGCCATCGGTGTCTTCTACTACCTGCGGGTGATGGTGACTCTGTACCTGATGGAGAAAAACCTGCGCCGCACCGATGCCCCGCTGAAGTGGGAACAGCGCACCGGTGGCGTGATGCTGCTGGCAATCGCGGTACTGGCATTCCTCCTCGGCGTGTACCCGCAACCGCTGCTGGAGCTGGTGCAACACGCCGGTTTCCAGTTGGGTTCGGTGGTGTCGAAAGGCTGAAGACTGACTGCATGAAAAAAACCCGCTTCGGCGGGTTTTTTTCTGGGTGTTAGTGGGGGCCTCTTCGCGGGCAGAGAGCTCGCCGCCCGCCCCGCTCCCACAGGTTTTCATTTTGTGGGAGCGGGGG
>NZ_JASCPM010000058.1:0-23658 GCF_029960215.1 Pseudomonas sp. PS01301
CGCCCGCCCCTCTCCCACAGACACACCCCCCCTGTAGCAGCGGCGCAAGCCGCGTCGGCGGTGTATACGGTGGGCCTGATGCAAATGATTGGCGGCTAGGGCTGCGGTTTGGCGCCCAGTTCGGCGCAGACGGCCTGGGCGGCTTTCTGCACCACTGGCACCAAGCTATGCATCTTTTCCAGTGGCATGTACGGCACCGTACTGGCGACGCTGATCGCGGCCACTACCTGCCCACTGGCGTCGCGGATCGGCGCGGCGACGCAGCGGATCGAGGGTTCGTTGTCTTCCAGATCGAACGCATAGCGTCCCGCGACGTAGGTTCTCATACGGGCCTGGAACTGCGGCCAGGTCAATTGCGGGTGGTCGGGCCAGAGCGCCGACTTCGCCGCCAGCGCCTCTCCCTGCTCGAACAGCCGCTGCCATTCGGCTTCACTGGCATCGAGCATCAACGCCTTGCCGATGCCGGTGCGCGCCAGCGGCATGCGATGCCCGACCCGCGAACGCATCTCCGGGCCATTGCGCCCCGGGGTCTTGTGCAGGTACAGCACCTCATCGCCGTCGCGAATCGCCAGGTGAATGGTATCGCCGGTCAGCGCCGACAGCTCATCGAGCCAAGGGGTCGCCAGCATCACCAGCGGCACCTCCTCCCGCGCCTGGAAGCCCAACTCGATCAGCCGCGGCCCCAACAGATACCCCACCTGAGGCAACACCCGCAGGTAGCGCTCGTCCACCAGGCAACTGGCCAGTCTGTGGGTTGTGCTGCGGGTGGTGCCAATGCGCCGCGCGATCTCCTTGAGATCGCGGGCGCCGCCGGCCACGGCCTGGATCACCGCCAGGCCGCGCAGCAGGGTCTGCGTGCCGGTCGGTGCGGCGGGGGGCATGTCGTCCTGCATGGTCAACCTTCACGTCGAGAAAAAGCAGGCGCATTATGTTCGCCTGCTTGCAAAGCGGTCAAAGCTCGATCCGCTCGACCTTGCCCACCAGCAAGATGTAGGACAGCGCTCCGACCAACGCCGTGACCGCGATGTAGGTAATCGCCGGCGCGAACGAGTCGCCGGTCGCCAGGAAACCGATGGCGATCGGCGTGGTGATCGCCGACAGGTTGCCGATGAAGTTGAACACCCCGCCTGTCAGACCCAGCAGACGCGCCGGCGCCAAGGTCGAGACCAGGGACCAGGTGATCGAGGCCAATCCGTTGCCGAAGAACGCCAGCGCCAGGCAGGCAATCACCAAGGCCGTCGAATCCACATAGTTGGCGCCGATGATGCAGGTCGAGATCAGCAGGCCACCGATGATCGGCAGTTTGCGCGCCAAGCCGATGCTCGCGCCGCGACGGATCAGCCAGTCGGAAAAGAATCCGGAGCACAGCACGCCGACGAAAGCCGCCAGGAACGGCAGCGAGGCGAGCATGCCCGACTTGATGAAATCCATCCCGCGGTATTTGACCAGATAGGTCGGGAACCAGGTCAGGAAGAACCACAGGGTCGAGTTCAGGCAATACTGGCCCAGGTAGATGCCCCACAGCTTGCGCTTGCTCAGCACGATACCCAGGTCGGTCCAGCTGAAGCCGGCCTTGGCCTGACGTGCCGATTTCTGCATGTCGACCAGACCGCCGCCGTCGCTGATGAGCTGGATTTCGGCAGCGTTGGCGCCTTTGAAATCACGCGGCTCGCGGTACACGGCGTACCAGATCACCGCCCACACGATACCCACTAGACCGGTACTGACGAACACCATGTGCCAACCGAATTCGTGTTGCAGCCAGGCCAGCACCGGCGTCAGGAAAGCGAGCCCGACAAACTGGCCCGAAGTGTAGAAACCGATGGCAGTGGCGCGTTCGCGCTCGGGGAACCAGGTCGTCACCACGCGGCTGTTGATGGGATACGCCGGCGCTTCCAGCGCGCCCACCGCCATGCGCAGCACGAACAGGGCGATGAAGCTGCCAGCGAACCCGAGCATGACCGTGGCGATGGACCACAGGGCCAGGGCCACACTGTAGAGAATGCGCGGCGGCACGCGGTCCACCAGCCAGCCGCCGGGGATCTGCATGGCCGCGTAGGTCCAGCCGAAGGCCGAGAAGATCAGGCCGACGTGCACCGGATCGATACCCAGATCGCTGGTCAGTGCAGGTGCGGCGATGGACAGGTTGCTGCGGTCCAGGTAGTTGATGACCACGGTGATGAACAACAACACCATGATGAAGAAACGCTTGCGGCTGGGCGTCGCCAGCGCCGGAGCGGTGGTTGCGGTTTGCGTGTGCATGGGGTGCCTCTTATTGTAGTTGTAGAGGGTGATGCGGCGCCCTGGCGGACGCTTTCGCAGGCAGATGGCTCACCGCCTGCCCCGCTCTCACAAAGGTGTCGATATCCGTGTGGGAGCGGGCTCTGCCCGCGAAGGCCGCGCCGCAATATCAGCGCCTTCTCACCACTCGGCGAAGCTGCCATCGGCATGGCGCCAGATCGGGTTGCGCCAGCGATGGCCGATTTCGGCCCGCTCCCGCACGTACTCCTCGTTGATCTCGATGCCCAGCCCCGGCCCATTGGGGATCTTCACGAACCCGTTGTCGTAGTCGAACACCTCGGGATGGGCGACGTAATCGAGCAGATCGTTGCTTTCGTTGTAGTGAATGCCCAGGCTCTGCTCTTGAATGAACGCGTTGTAGCAAACCGCATCCAGCTGCAGGCAAGCCGCCAGCGCGATCGGACCCAGCGGACAATGCAGCGCCAGCGCCACGTCATAGGCTTCGGCCATGTTGGCGATCTTGCGGGTCTCGGTGATCCCGCCGGCGTGGGACGCATCGGGCTGGATGATGTCCACATAGCCTTCACTGAGGATCCGCTTGAAATCCCAGCGCGAATACAGACGCTCACCCAGCGCGATCGGCGTGCTGGTCAGTGGCGCCAGTTCCTTGAGCGCTTCGTAGTTCTCGCTCAGCACCGGTTCTTCGATGAACATCAGCTTGAACTGGTCCAGCTCCTTCATCAGCACCTTGGCCATGGGCTTGTGCACCCGGCCATGGAAGTCGACGCCGATGCCTACGTTCGGCCCGACCGCATCACGCACGGCCGCCACACTGGCGAGGGCGCGATCGACCTTGTCGAAGGTGTCGAGGAACTGCAGCTCTTCGGTGCCATTCATCTTCACCGCCGTGAAACCACGGGCGACGGCTTCACTGGCCGCCCGCGCTGTATCGGCCGGCCGATCCCCGCCGATCCACGAGTACACGCGGATGCGATCACGCACCTGACCGCCCAGCAGGTCGCTGACCGAAACACCTAGGGCCTTGCCCTTGATGTCCCACAGCGCCTGGTCGATACCGGCCAACGCACTCATGTGGATCGCACCACCGCGGTAGAAGCCGCCGCGGTACAGCACGGTCCAGATGTCTTCGATGTTGCGTGGGTCCTTGCCGATCAGGTAGTCCGACAATTCGTCGACCGCGGCAGCCACGGTATGCGCGCGGCCTTCGACCACCGGCTCGCCCCAGCCGACCACGCCCTCGTCGGTTTCGACCTTCAGGAAGCACCAGCGCGGCGGAACGATGAATGTAGTGAGTTTGGTGATTTTCATCTGTTGTCTCTCTTGTTCGATGGACGCTCAAGCGCCTGTAATAAATTCGCGACTTCCACCCCTGTAGCAGCGGTGCAAGCCGCGTCGGCCCGCACCACCGCACCCTGAGCCGGGCACCTCTCAGCCCGTCAGCGATCGCCATGCCTGCGCATACGCCTTGGCGTTGTCCGCCACCTGCTGCACCGTCATGCCCGGCTTGAACAGGCCCGAGCCCAGGCCGAAGCCCACCACGCCCGCGTCGAGAAACGGCTGCATGTTGTCCGGACTGATCCCGCCTACCGGCACCAGCGCCGTGCCCTTGGGCAACACCGCCAGCAGCGCCTTGACCACCGCAGGGGTCAGGGACTCGGCCGGGAACAGTTTCAGCACATCGGCGCCGGCAGCGAGGGCGGCGAAGGCTTCGGTTGGCGTCACCACGCCCGGCGCCAGGTACAGGTCCGCTTCCTTGGCCGCCTTGAGCACCGCTGGATCGCTGTGGGGCATGACGATCAATTGCCCGCCTGCGGCTTTCACCTGCTGCACCTGTTCGGCCGACAGCACCGTTCCGGCGCCGATCAGGCAGTCGGCGGGCAGGCTGTTGCGCAGCAGCCGAATGCTGTCGAAAGGCTGAGGGGAATTGAGCGGCACCTCGATGATGCGAAAACCGGCGTCATACAGCACTTCACCGATGGCCACCGATTCCTCGGGGCGCAGGCCGCGCAAAATGGCGATCAGCCCGTTCTGGGCCATTGCTTGCTTGAGCATGTCAAACCTCTTGGAGCTGTTGAGCGACGAGCCCGGCGGCCAGCGCCAGGCTCCAGAGACCGCGTTCGGTGGCCTGTTCGGCCTGGCTGACGCTGGAAAAACCGCATAGGGCGAGGGCCTGGCTGTAGCGCTGGCACAAGGCCCCGTTACCGATCAGGACCACCGCCGGCAGCGTCGCCAGGCCACTGCGCTGGCGCAGCATTTCCGCCAGCGCCCGCAGTTCGTGCCCGATCATCAGGCCAGACAGGTAGTCAGCCTGCTCGCTGCTGGCCAACTGGCCGGTCAAGCCGAGGCTGCGCGCGCTGAACATGGTCGACAGCACACCAATGCTGCCCTCGGGCGACATCGCCACGGCCACGCCGCGCTCGAAGGCCACGCTGTCGAACGACGCACTGCGCTTCTGGGTGCGGCCGAGAATGGTATGGGCACTGGCAGCGGCGAACAGCTCGCCGGTCATGAAGGTGTCGAAATGTTCGATGCGCTGCTCGACCACCCTCGCCCACTTCGAGTGGCTGCCGGGAAGACCGACCAGCAGGGTCTGGTCACGCTCGGCCGGGGGCAGTGACTGCAACAGACCGAAGATCTGGGTTTCCTCGCCGCGCATCACGTTGGGCAGCGCCGAGCGTTGCAGAACGCCGGGCACGAGGTGCACATGGATGCCGCGCAGGGTGCGTACCCGTGCCATACCAGCGGCCACGTCGGCGGCCTGGGCAGGGCTTGGGCAATAGGGGACTTCCTGCCAGCCCTGGGCGCTGCCGACCATGCCGCAGGCGATCACGGCAGCATCGGGGTAGGCGTCGAGCCAGTCGCCACAGGCTTCGTCGAACGTCAGTTCGAAGCCATCATTGGTGGATTCACCGCAGATGGTCCGGGGGATGGTGGATAGCTGCATGATGCCGCGATCCAGCGAGCGCTGGTCGAGTACATGGCCTTCGGGGCCGAGCAGATAGGCTCGCAGGGAACTGGTCCCCCAATCGAGTGCAACGAGTTGCGGCTGCATCGCTTCACCTTGTTTGTTTTTGGTAGTGAATGGCGGTGTGTGATGGCCGACTATAAATCCATTCGGATCAAAATCTCAATATATAATTATCAATCCCATATATAGGGAATTGACATAAGACAGGCTCTGCCCTGCGGGGTACCTGCCACATCCCTGTGGGAGCGGGCTCTGCCCTGTGGGGCACCTGCCACATCCCTGTGGGAGCGGGCCCTGCCCTGTGGGGTACCTGCCACATCCCTGTGGGAGCGGGCTCTGCCCGCGAAGAATTCACCGAGGTGTACCTGGCAGATCGCGGTGCTCCATTCGCGGGCAGAGCCCGCTCCCACAGTTCTGTTCCCCACAGTTCTGCTTCTCTCAGTTCTGTTGCCACAGTTCTGCTCCCACAGACCTACCTCACCAGTTCTGCCTCAACAGCTCTGCTACCTGAAGCCGGCCATAAAAAAACCGGCCTGAGGAGGCCGGTTCGTTTGGAGTCAGGCGTACGCCTGCAAGGGGCGGCGTCTGCCGAAGACCCATGCGGTACCGATGCCGACCGCGCCCATCACCAGGCAATAGCCCACGCACACCCATGGGCTCCAGGGCATCAGGGCGATCAGCAACAACGGCGTGGTGCTGGCCCACAGTGCATAGGCGATGTTGTAGGTAAACGAAATCCCCGACACCCGGACTTTCGCCGGGAACAGGCTGACCATCAGCGAAGGCACCACCCCCACCACCCCGCACCCCAGGCCTGCCAACGCATAAGCCAGTGAGAGGCTACCTACACCTGCGACCAGGCTGGCGTACAGCGCAGTGATGCCCAGCGGCAGCAACACACAGTAAAGAACCAGCGCACGCCAGGCGCCGATGCGATCGACCAGCAAGCCCGCCAGTACGCAGCCGATGTTCAGGAACACGATGCCCAGACTGCTCAACGCGAAGGTGTGCCGGGCATCGAGGCCGAAACGTTGCTGCATCACTGTGGGGGTGATCACCACCAACACCACTACGGCGGAGGTCAGCACGCACGTCAGCAACACCGCCGGAATCAACGACGCGCGATGTTCGCGCAACACGGTGCGCAGGGAAAACTCGCTGACTTGCTCGCTGCGTGCGCGCATGGCCAGAAACACCGGCGTTTCGCTGAGCAGACGACGCAGCCACACCCCAACCACGCCGAACACGCCGCCGAGCAGAAACGGCAGACGCCAGGCCCAATCGAGAATTTCCTGTGGCGTGTACACACGCGCCAGCACGGTCGCGGTCAGCGCGCCCAGCAGGTAGCCGAAAGTCAGTCCAGCCTGGAGAAAGCCCAGCGCATAACCGCGTCGCCGCAGCGGCACGTGTTCGGCAACGAACACCCAGGCACTCGGCACCTCGCCTCCTACGGCAGCGCCTTGCAGAATTCGCAAGGCCAGCAACAGCAGCGGCGCGAAATAGCCGATCTGCGCGTAGGTGGGCATCACTCCGATCAGCAGGCAGGGCATCGCCATCATCAGGATGCTCAGGCTGAAGACCCGTTTGCGTCCCAGACGGTCGGCAAAATGCGCCATCAGAATGCCGCCCAATGGACGGGCCAGATAACCGGTCACGAAGATGCCGAAGCTTTGCAGCAAGCGCAGCCATTCCGGCATCTGTGGAGGGAAGAACAGCTGACTCAGGGTCAGCGCGAAGAAAACGAAAATGATGAAATCGTAGATTTCCAGCGCGCCACCAAGGGCCGCCAGACCGAGGGTCTTGTGGTCGCTGCGGTTGAGCAGCAGGGGCTGGGCTGAGCTATCGGCAGGCATGGGCAAATCCGCAGGTGACCGACGGCGCGTATCCTCGCGCCTGTCAAAGGCGCGCAGGATAGCAAAAAGCGTCGGACGTGGCAGGCGCGAACGGCTACAGCGAAGGGGAGCTCAGAGACTTACGCGTGCGAACACCGTCGCCGATCACGCGTACGCGATGCTCCAGTGGCGCTTTGGGCGATTCGACGATGGCCATGAATGTCTTCAGGGCTTCAAGGTCAGGCAACTGCATCACGCTGGTACGCAACCGCTCACCGCTGGCGTCGGTCAGCTCCGTTTCGATCTGCTTCTGGCTTTCATACAGCAACGCATGGCGGACATGCTCGGTGTTCTTGCAGAATCGTGGCAAATCAACACCTGAGCGCACCGCCATGTCGGTGTTGGCAATCAACAGATCGAATGGCTGGTAAGCGCTCTGGACCATGACCAGCAATTCGTCGAGCGTGTGCACCGCCACGACCCTGAAATAGCCCAGATGGTTGAGCGTTCGCTCGATCTGCACCGCTTGCTGGCCCAACTCGTCGGCAATCAGAATACGCAATGTCTTGTCAGCCATCATCCACTTCCCAGGCACGAGCGCAGGACGGTCCCTTACCCGCCGCGCCAAGCCACTACGGCGGGTGCAATGCGACCCGCGCTTTCCAATGAATATCACCCTCGACGGGTGGCCCGCTGGCAAGCTTACTCTCCAATACAGCCGTTCGGAATGAAAAACGTCGAGCATTTGACGACAAATCAAAAACTACATTCAGCTTTGATCGCAAACTATTGTTTTAGAAGCTTTTTTAATCTGTTGCCAGACGTATATCGAGCACTTTTCCGACGATCAGCACGTCCACAGCACACAAACCCCCGGTTCATATGGAACGAGCGTCACAGATCCAGGCTCATAGCTTCAAATATGACACTCGTGCAAAATCGCAGTACGAGTGCCCGGCTCGCCCAAACTGCCGTTGATACAGGAGTTCACGCACTTTGATCACCGGACCCTGCGGGAGTCAGCCATGATTCGCTTCGCCATCATCGCTCAACCCCTCTCAAGTCATTTCCAGCCGCTCGAGAACCTTGCCATCGAGCTGATCGCGCGTGGCCACAGCGTGACGTTCTTTCATCAGCCTGACGCTCGACGTCTGCTGCATTTCGAGCGGATCAAGTTCCACGCGGTTGGCCAACAACGTCTGCGCACCGGAAAACGTTCGAAAAGCCTGCCACTGCCGCCCTACTTCGACACCTTGCTGGGCCAGTGGCGTAGCTACGCGGACATGGCGCAGGTTACGCAAATGCTCTGCGAGGAACTGCCGGCGGCATTGCGCGAAGATCGCATCGATGCACTGATCTGCGATCAGATGGAGGCAGCCGGTGGGCTGGTGGCGGAATCGCTCGGCCTGCCCTTTGTTTCCATTGCCTGTGCACTGCCGGTAAACCGCGAAGACACTACGGTGCCATTGGCCGTGCTGCCCTATTCCTACGAGCGCAGCGACGGTGCGCATAAGCGTTACGCACGGGGCGCACGTCTTCACGACTGGGTAATGAAGCCGCTGCGCAAGGTCATCGCGCGCCAGAGCGTAGCGCTGGGTCTGCCCGTTCGCGAGAAATTGCATGAATGCCTGTCGCCGCTGGCGCAGATCAGTCAGACGGTGCTGGAGTTCGATTTCCCCCGCCCCAACCTGCCACCCTGGTTCCACGAAGTGGGTCCATTGCGCCGGGTTTCGGATGAGACCAATCACCTGCCCTACACCCTGGACAACAGTCGGCCCTTCGTGGTCGCTACCTTCGGCAGCCAACATGGCAACCGGATCAATCTGTTCAAGCGCATTGCCCAAGCCTGCAAGATGCTCGATGCGCAATTGCTGGTGGTGCATTGCGGCGGCCTGAGCCATCGCCAAAGCGACCAGCTGTTGCGTCATGGCGCGACCTGGGTCACGGACTTCGCCGACCAGGCCATGGTGTTGCAGTACGCCGACGTCCTGGTGACCCACGGCGACCTCGACATCGTGCTCGAGGCCGTCGTGGCGGAAACCCCCATATTGGCCCTGCCCATCGCAGCCGACCAGCCAGGTGTTGCGGCGCGCGTGGCCTATAGTGGTTCCGGCGTGCACGCCAGCCGGCATAGCAGCAGCCGGGATCTGGCAGAGCACTTGCGTCATTTGCTGGAGAGCCAATGGCCGGAGCTCGAGACCCTGGCCGATGCCATCCATCTGATGGGTGGCACCGAGCGGGCGGCAGATATCGTCGAGTCGGTCATTCCCGACAGATCCAAGCTCTACCTCGTCAGCTCTCGCTGACGGTGACTCTCGATAGAGGGCTCACAATGCAAGTTTCTGGCGATTACGCTCGAACAAGGTCTTGCCTATGCCTTTCACTTCGAGCAACTCGTCTATGGAATCGAACGGTCCGTAAGCCTCGCGGTGTTTCACGATAGCTTCGGCCTTGGTGCGCCCTATTCCCGAAAGCTCGCGCTTCAATGTCTCTGCATCGGCAGTATTCAAGTGAACCCGGTTTGGCACCGGCATCTGCCTTGCCGCAAGCGTCGATGCTTCCACTCTGGAGGCTGACGCGGCATGAACCAGTCCTGGAGAACTTGCCATGATGGCCAATAGTAAATAGGGGAAAAACGCTCTAAGCACTGTGTACGCTCCATGATTGACGTGAGGTTAGCGGCATTCCAAAGCCGCTCGCACACATTAGCCAATGAAGCCAGACAGTCCACCTGCACGGTGTTAGGGAACATGTCGCAGCGCGCGCCCTGCGTGCATTCCGAGCCCTGACGCCCATCCGAGCAAGTGTAAGAAAATATGGGTCAGCCCTTGAGCCGCGCAGCTCCTTTCACGAAACCAACCTATGATGACCTGCGCCGGGCATCGAACCATGTTCGCCAGTACGCAATGGGATGCAGGTAACGGTTTTCGCGCTTGCCCATGCCATGCTTGCCGGTGAAATCCTCTTCCGCATATTCCCCATTGATGCGGACACGTGAAGCCGTGGTCGCCAGCAGGCAGATCTTGGCATTGGCCTGTTGAAGGGCGAACTTGAGCAGACGCTCGGAGTGCAACTTGCGACCCGTGGCCTTGGAAAAGTCGAAAATGCGCTCTATTCGGCGCCCATAGGCCTGGTAAACGTCACGCCCGCAAATCGCGAATCGATCGTTCAAGCCTCCCCACCACTGCCAGTTCGGAATGTAGGCATTCAAACGACGGGCATCAGGCTGATCGAATACATAGCTGGGCAGAGGATCGTGATACTTGAGATCAGGCCGAACGAAGATGACGAAGTCCGGATCGAACACCTCCACCCTTGCAGTCACGCTATGCAAGGAGTGCAGTTGCAGGAGCAGGTTGCGGACCGATGCGTGCTCATCCCCCCAGGTATCGCCCAGTGCCTTGATCCGTTCGAACTCCCACCGCTCCAGCACACCAGTGTCTGGTTCGAGCGCTCCGGTCATGGTCAGGAACGGATCATAATTGGAAGCGCTCAGGGAGCCGTCCTCGCCCGAGCGTCGGTTCGAAACGGTGTCAGTCTGGTACAGATGATAAAAGCACTGCACGTTCGCCCCTTGCGGGATCTGTGCAAGCACCTGCTTCTGGATCGACGGGAAGCATATTGCGGAATTTCTGGGGATGCCAAAGAACGCGACGGCCACTTTCAACACGTGATCTTTCCTGAACGGAGGTAGTTACACTTTTTATCGGCGCTTCAACAAGCGCTGCCACAAGCTTGGCTGGCGCTGCAGAGCCAGGGTTTCAACGTCGGCGTTGGCCAGCCAGGCCCGCTCGTAGTCCCAGGCATGCCCACTCCAGAGCTTGCCGCCATCATTGGAGTAGCCGAGGGTCAGCAGACGGAAGTCCATGCCCTGGTCACGGCGCAGCCAGTCGAACAGTACCAGCGCATTGAACCCCGTCGACGGACCGACGAATCGTTTGCCGTTGGCGTGGGCACTGGGATAATTCCACAGCGCAGGCAGCGGAATGCGTTCGCGAAACAGCGAAACACCTTTGACGGGTGACATGGGATGGGCAACACCCACCAGTATCGTAAAGCAGCGAGCCTCGGGAGCTTGCCACAACGCCTGCACTTCAGGCCTGTAAGGCAGACCGAAGAAATACTGGTCAGGCGCATTGTAACCATGGATGAAGACATTCGCGCTCAGGCTACTGAGCAGCGGCCACTTCAGGCAGGTATTGAAACTGACCACTGCATCACGGGGCCCCAGCGACAGTGCGTCGACGTCGGCCTGGCCAATGGCAGGGTTATTGGCCACCAGCACCACTCGCTCGGCACGGCGAAGGCAATCGAGCAAACCTTCGTCGAAAGCACCGAGGATATCCTGATCCCCCCCCGGCAAAGCGGCCAGATTCATATCGCCGTGGTTCACTGGCTCGGCACCTTCAGCCCGAAGCGCATCTTCACCCACCACTGCGTCAGCGGCCCGGGCGCCTGCCAGCGACGCATCGGCGCCTGGATCGCCCCAGCCAGATCCCGTCCGACCCTCGCGAAGCTGTAGTTGTCACGGGCGAATGCCTGGCCATTTTCAGCAATCCGAGCCGCGAGCACGGGGTCGCTCTCAAGCAAGGCAATTTTTTCCAATGCCTCGGCCTCTGAACGGTAGAACACCACGTTGTGCATGTCCTGAAATCCCAGCAAACGGTCCTCCTCGCCCTGACTCCAGGCCAGCAGCACGCAACCACAGGCCAGCGCTTCGAAGTTCTTGATCATGAACTCGCCCATACCGATATCGGCACTGACGAATACCTTGATGCGGTTGAGTGTCTGCAGATACTCCTCGCCCGACGCGGTCTTGGCGATCAGCATCCCCGTCTTGCTGGCCAGGGACTCGAGGATGGCCCGGCGTTGCGCATATTCCTTGCTTTTCAGACTGCCGAGAAAGCCCAGGGGAATGTCACGCGTTCCGCCCAGGTTGGTCAGCATGGCATCGTCATAGCCCTTGGAAATGAACAGTGCGTCTATGCCTTCGGCCTGCATGCGCTGTGCGACCACCGCACCGGACACCAAGGCCCGGCAAGCAGGCAGGCGAGCATACAGACGGGAATACATGTGACGGTACTTACTGTTGGGCATGTAGTTCTGATAGGCGTCATGCTCCAGAAAGATCAATCCGGGCACGCACTTCAGGACTCGCCACTGAGGCGCTAGACGCTTGACGCGGGAGAAAACCACCACGCGATCGAAGTCCTGGTGATTCACCGACGCGAGAAACGGACCCAGGTTCATCTGCTGCGCCTTGGTGAGCCGCATGATCACGCAGTCATCACAATGCTGGCGAATGATGTCGTACAGGCGGTCGAGCAGCACGCGCTGCTCGTCCATCACCAACAGCAAGACTTTCATACCTCTACCTCAGTACACGAATGCATCGACGCCACCTGCCTGCGCAGTGATCCAAGTGGATGTGACATCAGCGGCCAACCACCGTCACGGTCTTGCCTTTTCGCTGAGGGAAGCTGGCCAGAACCCTCATGTGATGTTCGGCCATCCACGCCTGCAGCCAGGGCTCGCTTTCAGCGGCTTCGAAAACGAAGTACTGGTAACGCTCGAAACTGCCAGGAGCGATTGCGGTTTCGCGAGGTAGTGTCGGCTGCGGATACCCGCGCCCGGCATAGTAGGAAATGCGCCCATCTTCATAGAACACCGACGTCTGTTCTTCGATGTGCTGCGCAACCCACTGGCCAGCGGCGACGAAGTTGGTTTTCTTGCCACCCAGGGAGATGACATTCGCCAGCATCATCAGCACACCGAGCACCAGCATCGCCCTGCCCAGTTTCGGATACGCCTGGGCCAACCGTGCCAGCGCAACCGCCAGCAACGGCAGAAGCAGCACATCGAGAAAGCTCAGATAGCGGCCGATCATGAACTGTGAATGGATGAAGAACAGCATCATGACGACCAGATAGGCCGCAGCAACGTAGGCGAATGGGCGGAAGGACTTCCAGTACAGCTGCCAAAGGCTCCAGGACCGCGGCCACAGAAACGGCAGGGCGAACGGGCCCATCATGCTGACTGTCTTGATCAGAAGCGACGCCAGCAGGCCGAAAAAGATGATGCGTCCGGCTTCATCGACAGAGTATTTGTTGATCAGCGAACTACCGAACTGGTGGGCCAGCGTATTGAAGTTGGTCAATATCGATTGCGGGCTGATCAACGCCATCATCAGTTCGATACGACTGGACTGCCAGTCCACATACATCGCCAACACGGCCAGGACTGGAACGAGCAGCACCAGCGGCAGGCAGAAAAACTCCAGGAATTGACGGCGCCGTCCGCTGATGAACAGATTGGGCAGTTGCCATGCACCCAATGCAACCAGGAGCGTCAAGGCTTCGAGCCGGAACAGCACGGCGGCAGCGACGGCCAGGTAGATAGCCGAGGCGCGCAACCAGCCACCGTAGGTTTCCCAGCGCAGCGTGAGCCATAGCGCCAGCGTACAGAAGAACCAAAAGCCATCCTCGCGGATGATGTCCCAGCGAAACTGGTTGATCGCCGGCATGGCGAGCACGACAAGGCACGCCCACCACGTGGCCTCTGGCACACGCTGGCGGATACAGTCGACCAGCAGCGTACAGGTCCCAGCCATGAACAGCGCGCAATACAGGTGGGCGCACCACTCCAGTGGCAGGCCGGTCACCGAATGCGTGCCCGCGATCAACAGCGCAAACCAAGGCCAGTTGAACATCTCCAGCGCAATACTTGAACCGTGGAGACTCGCCTGGTAAGCGATATCCATGTAAAACGCAGCATCACGGGCCAGGATGTCGGTGCCTGCCATCGCTATGAGCGACAACACCAGGCTGCCGATGAAGGTCAGCCACAAAGGCGAAAGCTTGTTGAATACCGAGGACGGTGAGTTATGTCTCGCCGCTGAAACCGCTGACCACATGCAGACTAATCCTTGAAGAACAAATTGATGGCCTTGCGCAGGTAGACCCAACGCAAAGCTTGCGGGCCACTGAGGTACAGGGCTCGTCGGTAGTAATGGAGCGCTTTGGAGCGTTCCTTCTGGCGCAGTGCTGCACGAAACAGAGAAAGGTAGCGTTGCGCCTGGTAACGTCGGCGCAGCGGCTGGCATTCTGCCGGTAGCGTTGAAAACACTTCCGTAGTCATTGCCAAAGCCAACGACTCTTCATCCCGTCGGTCGTTGCGCAGGCTGTCAGGGTGTTTGTGGATGCGGGCGATCACCTGGTCCGTGATCATGATCTTCTGCGCGGCCACCAACAGATACGCGAACACGGGAATGTCTTCGCCGGAGCGCAGTTGCTCCGCGTAAGGTCGCTTGATCAGGAGTTCGCGGGTGATCAGGATGCTGCTGGGCGCAAATGAAATACGCTTCTGCAGCAGATACCGGCAGATCTTGGCCTTGGCACTCAAGTCGGGCACCGGGGCAGGAAGCCGAGTGCGTTCGCGGCCATCCGGATGGACCGATACGTGGGCACCGATGATCACGTCGGTGCCGGGTGTGGCTTTCACCATCGCGCGCAGGACGGCGATTGCACCCGGAATCAGCTCGTCATCGGCATCGACGGGCAGGATGAAGCGCCCTCTCGCCACGCGGATGCCATGATTGCGCGCCGCCGCCGCACCGGCGTTGGCTTGATAGAGATACTGAACAGATGCAAAGCGCGGCAGGTAGCCATCTACGATCCGAGCGGTGTCATCGGTAGAACCATCGTCCACGATGATCAGTTCCAGATCATCCGACCACTGATCAAGAATCGAGTCCAGGACGCGATGAAGGTATCGACCGTAGTTATAGGTGGGCACGACAACGCTGATCAATGTCGTAGGCAGCGTCATACGGTGGCCGTCGTCTGCAATGGTTTACCCAGATCGTGGCAATCGGAGTCGCATCGGCGCTCGAGCGTTGAGGCGCAGCACATGCCGAAGAGGGTCGAAACCAAGGACATAACCTCTATCAATCTAGGCGCCGCGATGCATTTGGAGGGCCCTAGGACATAAAAAAACCGAGTATAACCCAAACCTACCGCTCGTCGCTGATGGCTGCGCAGGAGCGGTTATCGGCATCGGAAAGGCCGGCGCGGCAGGTCAATCCTTGCCGCCACGGTGCTGCTGCAGGTGCAGCCAGTCGACGATCTCGCCTTCGGGCGCGTACCCGCTGACCGCTTCCTGCAGGATCTCGCGAACCCGGTCGAAATCGGCTTCATCCAGTGCGCGCAGCAACGCGGCCAGTTCGGTCTTGAGGCCTTCCCATGACAAATGATCCTCATGGGCGCTCATGATCATCGGGTGTCGGGTGGCAACCACGTTGTTGCCGATCAGCAGCTCCTCGTACAACTTCTCTCCCGGCCGCAACCCGGTGAACTCGATGCCGATGTCGCCCTGCGGATTCTGTTCGGAACGGATACTCAAGCCCGACAGGTGAATCATCTTCTGTGCCAGGTCGATGATCTTCACCGGCTCGCCCATATCCAGCACGAACACCTCGCCCCCGCGGCCCATGGAACCGGCCTGGATCACCAGTTGCGCGGCCTCGGGAATGGTCATGAAATAGCGGGTGATGTTCGGGTGGGTCACCGTCACCGGACCACCGGACTTGATCTGCTTGTGAAACAGCGGGATTACCGAGCCTGATGACCCGAGCACGTTGCCGAAACGCACCATGGTGAAGCGCGTCTTGTTGACCCGCGCCACATTGGCCGGGTCGCCGAACAGCACCGGTGCCACCTCGCGGCTGAGCGCCTGCAGGGTCATCTCCGCCAGGCGCTTGGTGCTGCCCATCACATTGGTCGGGCGCACGGCCTTGTCGGTGGAGATCAATACGAAGTTGGCCACTCCGGCCTGCAGCGCTGCCTGGGCGCAATTCAGCGTGCCCAGCACGTTGTTGCGCACGCCTTCGGCGATGTTGTGTTCCACCATCGGCACATGCTTGTAGGCGGCCGCGTGGTACACCGTGTCCACCTTCCAGGTGGTCATCACTTCGAGCAGCTTGGCCTGGTCACGCACGGTGCCCAGGGTCGGCAGCATTTGTACGTTCAGCCCTTCGCGAGTCGCACGCTGCTCCAGCTCGCCGCTGATGGTGTAGAGATTGAATTCGCCATGGTCCAGCAGAATCAGCAGCGCCGGCTCCAGGCCCAGAATCTGTCGGCACAGCTCGGAGCCGATCGACCCCCCTGCCCCGGTCACCAACACCGACTTGCCGGCAATGCAGTGCTCCAGCAGGTCATCCTGTGCAGGCACCGAATCGCGCCCCAGCAGGTCCGCGATGTCCACTTCCTGAATGTCGTCGACCTTGACCTCGCCGCTGGCCAGCGCCGTGAAGTTGGGCACGCTGCGCACATGCAGGGGAAAGCCTTCGAGAAAACTGAGAATCTGGCGCCGACGCGAACGCGAGGTCGACGGTAGTGCCAGCAGCAGTTCTTCGGCGCCGGTCATGTCGATCATGCGTTGGATATGCTTGGGCTTGAACACCTGAAGACCGGCGATCACCCGGTCGGAAATGCTGGGATCGTCATCGATGAACGCCACCGGACGCATTACCCGGCCCATGCGCAGCGCGGCGACCAGTTGATTGCCCGCCACACCTGCACCGTACACCGCTACCTTGGTCAAGCGATCGTCACGCCCGGCGAACGGCACGTTGTGCACCGCGTTGAACCAGTCGCCCATGAAGTACTGACGCATCGCCAGGCGCAGGCCGCCGATGATGACCAGGCTGATCCACCAGTAGTTGAAGATGATCGAACGCGGCACCACGGTCTGATGGTTGCTGTACCAATACACCACCAAAGCCAGGATCAACGACGAGAGGCTGACCGCCTTGACGATGGCCACCAGTGCATCGTTGCCGAAGTAGCGCATCACCGCTCGATACATCCCGAAACGAATGAACAGCGGTATCGCCACCAGCGGCGCGGCCATGAACAACCAGTCGTGCGCACGAATCGGGTTGTACATGTCCTCGACGCCCAAGCGCACCAGGAATGCCATCCACAGCGCGACCCAGACCAGTACAATGTCCGTGACCACCTGCAGCATGCGCTTCTGGCGACGTGGCAAACCCAGCAAGCGTGTACGTAACTTATCCATCGACATTCGACCCAATTGGCCCCTGACCCAAACGGTCGGTTGCAGCAACTACGTAACCATAAGTGCGATCAGTGGATTGCACCAGCGCGCGAACGCAATTTCATATGCGTTCCAATTCGCCCGCATGATAACGAAAAGCAAGCCACAACAAAGGGATGTATGCAATGACGGTGCCCAGCACAGAGTTTAGACCGAAAACCGTCACGCACAGGGCGATGGGTAACAACCACCCCAAGGTGATGAAGGCCGTTGCAACGGCGACCGGCAGGTGCCTGCCGTAAACCCGTGAAGCGTACTGATAGGCATGGCTTCGGTGGGCCTGGTACACCTTGTCGCCGCGCAGCAGGCGGCGCAGCAGGGTGAACGTCGCATCGACGATGAACACCCCCAGCAGGATGACCCAGGCCCAGAAATAATTCGGCTCGACCCATGCGGCCTCGACCGAAAGGATGGCCAGGACCAGCCCGAGAAACCCGCTGCCCGCATCGCCCATGAAAATCTTCGCCGGCGGCCAGTTCCACAGGAGGAAGCCCGCCACCGCTGCGGCGAGTACGGCCGGCAGCCACATCAACTGAGGATGCCCGCTCACGGCATAGATCAGACAAGCCCCGGCGCACACGCAGATGGCCTCGACACTGGCAATGCCGTCGATACCGTCCATGAAGTTGTAGAGGTTGAGCATCCACACCAGATACAACAGGCCGAACACCCACCACAGCGGCGCAAGGCCATCGACTGCACCGAGCACACCGGGCATGCCACTCAGCCACAGCAACGCCCAGGCGCCCGCACCGAAATGCCCGAGCAGACGCCAACGCGCGGCAATGTGATTATGGTCGTCGAGAAAACCCACCACCGCCACCAGCGCACCACTGCCAAACAGCGCCAGCCAGGAGCGGCTGTCCAGCGTTCCATTCAGGGTCAGCAGCGTTATGGCCGCGAGGAACACCAGCACGATGGCGACCCCGCCGCCGCGCGGTGTCGGCACCGTGTGGGAGCTGCGCGCATTGGGTACGTCCATCAGGCTGCGTGCCAAGGCATAGCGGCGCAAGGCGTAGGTCAGCCCATAGGCCATCACCAGAACGATTACCAGCCACACCAGCATGCTCATCGACGTCGCGCTTCCACGTAGGGCCGCGCGGTGGCGAGCAATGCATCGGCCATTCGGGTGGAGGGTTCCCAACCCAACAGCTGGCGATTCTTGTCGATGTCCACTTCCAGCGACTCGAACAGACGCTGCGTGACTGCGCCTTGCCCCACCGCTTGCGCCACGCGGCTCATCCACGGCAGCGGCACATCGAGCAGACGCGGCTTCTTGCCCAGCGCCGTTGCCATGGCTCGCACCAGACCTGCGGTCGACACTGCTTCGCCGTCACTGACCAGAAAGGTTTGATGAGCCGCAGCCGGATGTTCCAGGCAGGTGCACACCAGGTCCACCAGGTTATCCAGCGCGACCAGACTACGGCGATTGCTGGTTCTGCCCAATGGCAACGGTACGCCTTTGTTGACCAGGCTCATCAGCGCCTGGAAGTTTGCCCGTACGCCCGGCCCATACACCAGCACCGGACGAATGATCACCACTTCCATGCCCGTGGTCTCAGCCAGCGCACGCAGGCCCACTTCCGCCTCCAGCTTGGACACGCCGTAGGCGTCCTGGGGTGCCGGCTCGTCGTCGGCACGAAACGGCCGGCCTGGCTCGGTGACTTCGCCATTGACCTTGATCGAACTGATGAACACGAAGCGTCGAACCCCGGCCTGGGCCGCCTGGCGAGCAAGGTTCAGGGTGCCTTCGACGTTCACCCGGCGGAACGCGTCCAACGGGTCGGTTGCGGACTCGCGCATCACATGCACCCGCGCAGCGGCGTGGACCACACTGTCGATGCCGGCCAGGGCGCTGGTCCAATCGGTATCGTCAGCCAGGGTCGGAACCACGCACCCTTCTACGCCCAGAGGCAGTTGCGTGTAGGCGCGGCGCACTGCTGCCCGCGTGTTCGGGCAGCCCAGCTGCACCAGACGCGCCGCCACGGCGGCGCCGACGAACCCCGACGCACCGGTGATCAAAACAGGTTTCGAGATCATGAGCCAGTACCTTGGTCGAGTGGGTTAACGCTGCAATACGTCGTGATACAACTGCACATAACTGTCCGCCATTCCTTGTGCGGTGAATACTTGCTGGAAACGCCGCGATGCGGCGGCGCCCATGGCACTGGCCATGGTTTCGTCGTTCCACAGCGCCTGCATGGCAGCCGCCAGCGCCTGAGAATCACGCGGGGGAATCACCCATCCGGTTTCCCCGGTGCGGTTGATGTAACTCATGCCGCTGCCGATGTCACACGAGATCATCGGCTTGCCGTACATCGCGCCTTCAAGCAGCGAAATACCGAACGACTCGGAGCGCAGGTGCGAGGGAAAGACAAAGGCGTGGCACAAGGTGAGCAGCGCCGCCTTGTCTTCGTCCGGCAGGCCGCCAAGAAAGTGCACGTTGCCCACGTCCAACTGCTGGGCGTAAGCCTTGAGTTCGGCCTCCAGATGACCACCGCCGAGAATCACCACCGGTAGCCCAGTGGCTTTGGCTGCGTCCAGCAGGTAGTTCAAACCCTTGTAGTAACGCAGCGCGCCAACGAACAGAAAGAACTTGCCTGGGAAACGACCACGCCAGTGTTCCAGGCGCTCGGCGGAGGGTATGGGATAGGTCGCCGGATCGAGACCGAAGGGAATGACCGACAGCTTCTCGGGAAAGCGCTGCAGAACCGGGCTGCTCGCCGCGTAATCGGGCGATGACACGACGATGCGGTCCATAGCCCCCAGAAAGCGGTTCATCAGCGGCTGGTACAGCTTGAGCAAAGTCTTCTGCTTGATGATGTCGGAGTGATAACTGACCACCGACGGCTTGCCTGTTCGACTGGCAAAATGCACCAGGTCCATGAACGGCCATGGAAAGTGGTAGTGGATCAGGTCTGCTTTGCTGGCCAATTCCTTGAAATCACCCAGTGCCGACCAGGAAAAACCGGTGGAAGCCACATGCAGATCCAGTTTCGAGCGATGAGCGATGTGGTGCCCTACCCGCTCGTTGCGTGCGGCGCCGCGATCGCTCAGGTACAAGACCTCGGACTGCACACCGCCAGCCGCACAGCCTTCAGCCAGCTGGAAGATGACCTGCTCGACGCCGCCCATGGAATCGGGAAAGTAGGTCTTGAAAAAATGCAGCACCTTGATCATCGGCTTTCCAACGTCTTGCGATAGGCAATCAGCGTTTGCGCGGTGCAACGGTCCCACGAGAAGCCGTTGGCGTGGGCCAGGCCCCGTTGACGTGCGTCCGCGCGCCATTCAATGTCTTCCAGTGCCTGAGCCATATGCTTTGCCAAGGTCTCGACGTCCATCGCTTCGCACATCAGCGCCGCATCACCCGCCACCTCGAGCAGCGACGAGTTATCGGAACACACCACCGGCACGCCTGAACTCATGGACTCCAGCACCGGCAGCCCGAAACCTTCGTACAGTGACGGGAAGGCGAACAACCGCGCGCCCGCGAACAGGATCGGCAGGTCCTCGGCGGGCACGAACCCCAGATAGCGCGCCCAGCCCTGGCGCTGCGCGGATTCGATGCGCGCGAAGATGGCTTCATTGCGCCAGCCTCGATAGCCGGCCAGGATCAACGGCCAGCGCTGACGCGTAGCCAGCGGCAGCCTTTCGTAGGCCGTGAGCAGCGTTTCGATGTTCTTGCGCGGTTCGATGGTGCCGGCGAACAGGCTGTATCCCTCGTGGATCAGCCCATAGCGGCCCAGCACTTCACTGGTTTCAGCGGCGCTGCGCGGATGAAATTCCGGGGAACTGGCCAGCGGTACGGCATCGATCCGCTCGATGGGCCAGTCGAAATACTCAGCCAGTTCGCGCCGCGTGAATTCGGAATCGGTGATCAGGCGATCGGCCCGCTTCAAGGTCAGCCGTAGCTCTTTCTGCAGATAGCGCGCCAGTTGCGGCGCATGACACTGGGACCAGGTGAACGGCGACAAGTCGTGAAACGTCGCAATGCGACGCCCTTTGAACGGCGGCAGATAATAATTGGGGCTGTGATACAGGTAGTCGCCATGGGCCTTCAAGGCTCGGGCCTTGAGCAGCGGCATCAACAGGCGATAGGCCTCGATGGCGAGAAAGTTCTTCTGCACCGCGCGCTTGAGGCTGTAACCACTACCAGATGCATCGGCTGCACTCGGCAACCCTGGCAGGAAACTGCGACCAGCGAAGAACTGCAGGTCGGTAATCTCGGGGCTGTTCTGCAGGCGCCGCGCCAATTCATAGGTGTAACGACCGATGCCCGTCAGCGGAAAGCGGACAGGCTCGACGGAAAGGACGACCTTCATTTATTGGGCAGCCAACATCCATTGCAGGGTGTCGCGTAAGGGCGGGGTCTGCCAGTCGCCGACCAGCGAGCGCAGGCGAGTATTATCTCCGCACAACGTCTTCACTTCGTTTGCGCGCACGAACGCAGGGTTCACTTCCACGCGCATGCGGTGGCCAGTGATGCTCTCGCACAACTCGATCACTTCACGCAGGGAATGGGTGACACCCGAGCTGACATTGACGGTCTGCCCCAGGGGCTTGTTTTCCAACAGCCCGCGGTAGGCGGCCACCAGCGCACGAACGTCGCTGAAGTCGCGCCATACATCGAGGTTGCCCAGTTCGATGACTTCGGCCTTGCGGCGGAAGTGCGAAACGATCTTCGGCAACAGGAAATTGTCCGCCTGCCCCACCCCGGTGTAGTTGAACGGCCGGGTAATGACAATCGGCAAGCGGGTTTGCCACAGGCTGGCCATGTATTCCATGGCCAGCTTGCTGACGGCGTAATCGTTGGCCGGCGCGGGCGCCGTGCCTTCATCCAGCATGCCTTCGGATGCATTGCCATACACATTGGCGCTACTGGCCAGCAATACACATTCAGGCGCCTTGCCCGAAGCGGCGAGCGCTTCGAGCAAGTTACGCGTCCCGATCAGGTTGACCTGATAGAACGCATCAGCCACACCATGACCCACGAACGCCAGCGCGGCGAGGTGGACCACATAGTCAGGCTGCAGCTCTGCCAGCAAGGCGGCGAGCCTGGGCGCATCGTTCAGGTCGGCCTGGTAGTAACCAGGCTGCTCTGACGGCTGACTGCCCAGGCCGATGACTTCGTACCCATGGGCCTGCAACTCGGCCGCCATGTAGCGACCGGTGAAACCCTGGATACCAGTGATCAGTGCACGCTTGCCGACATTAGCCATCAGAACGAGAACCCTTGCTCATTGCGGCGCAGGTCGGCCTCGACCATCATGCGGCACAGCTCTTCCAGCGAGGTCTTTGGCTCCCAGCCCAGCACTTCCTTGGCCTTGGCCGGGTTGCCGATCAGCAGGTCGACTTCGGTCGGGCGGTAGAACTTCGGATTGACCGATACCAGGACCTTGCCGGTCTTGGCGCACAGGCCTTGCTCGGCTTCGGCCTCGCCCTGCCACTTGATCTCGATATCCGCGGCCTTGAACGCCATGGTGACGAAGTCACGCACGGTTTCGGTACGATTGGTGGCCAGCACGAAGGTGTCCGGCTCGTCGGCCTGCAGCATGCGCCACATACCTTCGACGT
This sequence comes from Pseudomonas sp. PS01301, assembly GCF_029960215.1. Taxonomy (NCBI): domain Bacteria; kingdom Pseudomonadati; phylum Pseudomonadota; class Gammaproteobacteria; order Pseudomonadales; family Pseudomonadaceae; genus Pseudomonas; species Pseudomonas sp. PS01301. The sequence goes on from NZ_JASCPM010000058.1 coordinate 22,753, forward strand.
ACTCCTTGGCGAAACCCCAGTCGCGCTTGGCGTCCATGTTGCCCAGCTCCAGGGTCTCCTGCAGGCCCAGCTTGATCTTGGCGACGGTGTCGGTGATCTTGCGGGTAACGAACTCACGGCCGCGCAGTGGCGATTCGTGGTTGAAAAGGATGCCGCTGGTGGCGAAGATGCCGTACGACTCGCGGTAGTTGATGGTCATCCAGTGGGCGTACAGCTTGGCCACACCGTAGGGGCTGCGCGGGTAGAACGGGGTTTCCTCGATCTGAGGAATGGCCTGCACCTTGCCGAACATCTCGGAGGTCGAAGCCTGGTAGAAGCGGGCTTTGGGGTTGACGATGCGGATGGCTTCCAGCAGGTTCACAGCGCCCAGACCGGTGATTTCGGCGGTGGTCAGCGGCTGCTCGAAGGAAACACCCACGAAGCTCTGCGCAGCGAGGTTGTACACCTCGGTGGCTTCGGTGGTCTGCAGCAAGCGGATGCTGGCGGACAGATCGGTCAGGTCATACTCAACCAGGTGCAGGTTGGGGTTGTTCTGGATACCGAGCTCTTCGATGCGCCAGAAGTTGACGGAGCTGGTGCGGCGGTAGGTGCCGTAAACGGTGTAGCCCTTTTCCAGCAGCAGTTCCGCCAGGTAGGCGCCATCTTGACCAGTGATACCAGTGACGATTGCTTTCATGCGAATTAACCAACTCCATTTAGTGCCGACGAGGCAGCGAAAGAGAAACCGAACCACGCTTGCGGCAGCGCAAAGCACCGGCGCTCGAATATGCAAAGCGCGGAGTATACATATACCCGCCAGCTCAGCCCAGTCTCCCCGCCTGCGTCATCTACCGTGCGACCTGATACGACCCCTGTAGCAGCGGCGCGAGCCGCGTCCGGGGGCTTCGTGCTCCAACTGACACACTG